>JAJFIP010000199.1 GCA_021774875.1 Emcibacter sp. | reverse complement strand
CCTGAAGCTAGCGCGTCTACCAATTCCGCCATCTGGGCAACCTGAATGGTGTGCTGTGATTACGATCACATCGCGATAAAGTCAAGTAATGAAATGAATTAATTTGAAATGGATGCAATAAACCCACTTAAATGCTAACTATAAATATAACTTAAGAATATAAAGTTTCAAAAAATCATATGAGGCTCGTCATGCTGGGGAAATACTCAGGGAATAATCACAAAAATATACTGGACTAAAGGGTGCCAGAAAGATAAAAAAGATATAACTTATATGAGGCTTCTCTGGAGAATTTAATGGCACAGCAACTGGTGACGATTTTTGGTGGTGCGGGCTTTGTCGGCACAACATTGGTGGAGCATCTTGCAAAGACCGGAGTGCGTATTCGGGTTGCCGTCAGGCGTCCTAATTCAGCCATGCATGTCAAGCCATTGGGTGAAGTGGGCCAGATACAGGTCGTACAGGCCAATCTGCGCGATGAGGCTTCGGTCCGGGCAGCAGTTCAGGGTTCCGATGCAGTGATTAATCTTGTGGGAATTTTGTTTGAAAGCGGTGCCCAGAAATTCAATGCCGTTCATACACGGGGTGCTGAAACCGTGGCCAGGATCAGTGCAGAACTTGGGGTCAGGACGTTGGTCCATATGTCTGCGATCGGGGTAGATGAAGAGTCCCCGGCTTTTTATGCTCAAAGCAAGGCCCTAGGTGAAAAGGCTGTAACAGAGGCTTTTCCAGATGCCACTATTATCCGCCCAAGCGTTATTTTCGGTGCCAGTGATGGCTTGTTTAACCGCTTCGCACAGGCCGCGAGCCTGCCTATCCTGCCAGTATTTTCAGGTGATACTAAATTCCAGCCTGTCTATGTGGGTGATGTGGTCAAGGTGATGGTCAGGGCCTTAAATGACAGCAATATGCAGGGCAAAACCTATGAATTAGGTGGCGCGGACATATACAGCCTGCGGGAGATGATGCAGTTGGCGGCAAAGGAAGCCAGACGTGAGCCTTGGTTTGTTGATGTGCCGGACTATATCGCGCCATTCAATGTATTTTTCCTTGGGCTATTGCCAAATCCGCCGATCACTCTGGATCAGTTGAGAATGTTAAGTAAAGATAATGTGGTTAGTGACGATGCGCAGGGATTATCTGATCTGAATATAGCCCCAACCTCGCTGGAAGCTATTTTGCCGACATATCTGCACCAATATCGCCCCAAAGGCCAGTTTGCCGAGAATACTTCCTAATAACCATCGGGATTTTTGGATTGCCAATTCCAGGCATGGCTGACCATGTCTTCAAGGCTGTGAGTTGCCGTCCATCCCAGTTCCTGTTTTGCAAACGAGGGGTCGGCGTAGCAGGTGGCAATATCTCCGTCACGGCGCGGTGCCATCTGGGTCGGGATTTTGATGCCAGTGGCCGTTTCAAATGCCTTGACCATATCCAGAACGCTATAGCCGGTACCCGTGCCGAGATTATAGGTAACAAGGCCCGGATTTGTCGTGAGCTTATTTAGCGCTTTCAGGTGGCCCTGCGCCAGATCAACCACATGGATATAATCACGCACCCCCGTGCCGTCCGGGGTGGGATAATCATTGCCAAATACTGAAAGCTGTTTAAGCTTACCCACAGCCACTTGGCAAATATATGGCATCAGATTATTGGGAATATCACTAGGGTCTTCCCCGATCAGGCCGCTTTCGTGGGCCCCAACCGGATTGAAATAACGTAATCTGGCAATATTCCAGCGTGGGTCAGCCTGCGCGAGGTCTGCCAGAATATTTTCGATCATCAGTTTTGAGGCACCATAAGGGTTGGTAGTACCTCCTGTGGGAAAATCTTCCCGGATTGGCACGCTTGCAGGCTCGCCGTAAACCGTGGCCGATGAACTGAATACCAGATTTCGCACATCATATTTTTCCATCACCTGACAGAGTGTGACGGTACCAACCACATTATTCTGAAAATAAACCAGAGGCTTTGATACGGATTCAGCCACCGCCTTCAGTCCTGCGAAATGGATGACGGCGTCAAACTTTTCAGCAGCAAAAATTTTTCCCAGTCCGTCCCGGTCCAGAACATCGAGCTTTTGAAAGGCAAGGCTGTTTTTGCCAGTGATATTTTTCACTCTCTGTAAAGATTCTTCACAGGAATTGGACAGATTATCAATCACTGTCACATCATGGCCCACCAGTAAAAGTTCCAGCACTGTATGACTGCCAATATACCCCGACCCGCCTGTGACCAGTATTTTCATATCTATCCTTTTGTCAGTGGACAAGTTTTACAGATATATTACCAAAGAACAAGAATTGTTATGTATTTTGGCCATGTAAAGCAGCCCCGATAGCACCACAATATTGGGCATTTGGGCTAAGCATAGTTTTCATTGCGGGATTGGCTTCGGTAAGTTTTTCAGTGAACATGTCCACCAGTTTCGGATGAAAACGCAGAACACCGCCGGAAAAAATAACATTGTCCGTAGTGATAGTGGTCATTTCCATAACCCGCTTTACCACCGAGCTATAGAGGGCATAGATGATATTTTCGACCCGCTCGCCATTCATCAGTACTTTGATCACTTCCTGACCAGAAAAGACAGTGCAATAACTGTTCAATGACAGCTCCTTGTCGTTACCACTGGCGAGTGCGGTCATATGGGCCAGTGGCACCTCGAGCCGATGGCCCAGTTCCTCGATATAGGCACCGGTTCCCGCAGCACATTTGCGGTTAATGATGAATTGATCGACCTTTTCGTGGTCGATAGCAATGATTTTGGAATCCTGCCCACCAATATCGATGATGCTATAGGCTTGGGCGAGTTCAAGCTGGCTTTCAACACCAATGAAATGGGCCTTGATTTCAGTAAGGGCATCATGGGCAAAGCTGATATATTTCCGGCCATATCCGGTAGCGATGATCTTATGACCGGGCCTGATAGTATTGCTATCAGTGTCTACGAAAGGCGTAAGCTCACCTGCATCTCCGCTTAGCGCATGGCGTACATGGTCCTGCAAGGGAAATAAGGTTTTTTGTTTGCGTTTCAGCAATATATTGCCTTGCATATCAAGGGCGACGACCTTGATTTCGGAGCTTCCGCAATCAACTCCCCAATAGATTTCGTCGTCCGTTTCAGGCATCAGATGGTCTCCAGAAAAGCTTCGATCAGTGTGGTTGCCTGTTCATCGGAATAACAACGCAAGTCGCACAGGTCGCCATCGATAATGATGGTAGGAATACCCTTGTCCCTCAGCTTCTTGGGCAGATTGTAATAGGCATTGCTGTTATTGGGGCAAGTTCTGGCCGCCAGAAAAACCACGCCATCAACATTAAAATCCCTGACCATGGTTTCGATATAATCTTCTTTATACTGGTCATTGCGATTGATGAATATCTTGATATAGGCTTTGGCCATGCTGGGGAGGGGGTCGCTGGGGTCAAAATCAGCAAAAATCCAGCTATTGCAATAGGTTGATGCGACAACACAGGCGTTATTTTCATCAAAGGTATTGGACAGGGCGCGCAGTCGTCCCCATACGGGCATACCGTCCCAATAGATGCGCTTGCCCTCTTGCTTGACAGCGGCATGTTTGTCACCGACTTTTTGTTTTAGTTCCGTGAGTAAGTCTTGGTAATAATCCACAGCAATTTGCGTTCCGCGCAGAACCACAATCGGCCCCATATAAATGGTGGCATCAAAGAATGTCATCGGGCTTGGGGTTGCCTGTGCCATATTCAGGACATCGGACCACAAGTTGGTGGCTTTCAGAGACCGCCCAACGGTTTCCTTTAATTTAACTGGGTCCATAGGCGCGCCGATGATCGGTTCCAGAAAAGCGATCAGTTCCTCAAATTGCCGGGCTACATCGTCGATATATTCTTGCCTAATCCCCGGCACATTTGTGGGCGGATGGATGCCAAATATGGGACAGTCAAATTCAGTAGCATAATATTCAAACCAGTGCATGACGTCCTTGCATTGGTTGGTATTATAGACCAGCACATCAGGACGCGGAACTTGTTCAATACCAAAAGCCTTGGTCAGCGGAGTGATCCCTTTCATATAAGCACCAACATCAGAGGTGAGGTAACTGCATATTTCCGGTGAATAACCATTGGCATTGGCTACAGGAATAGTATCCATACAGACCCGTGTGGCACCCAGCATGGCACCGTGGTTTTCCGGAAAAAAAACATCAAAGCCCATGGCGCGGAGTATTTCCGCTGGTCCGACAGAGGTACACCAGGCGACTTTACGTGCGGGGTCTTTGGCTGCATCATCCAGATCAAGGAAATAGTCTTTCATCACATTGGTCATTGTCTGTCCTTTAAGATGCTGGTCACACCACGCTGGATAAAGACGGGTATCATACTCTTTCGGTAGCCCCGTGGGAAGAAATCCTGTTGGTAGGTTTTGGCGAAGTCCATTGCCTGTGTACTGATAGCTGATACCATATCATTAAATGTATCATAGTTGCTTGAATTTGCATGGAATACACCGGGCAGGGTATTCAGTCCGGTCAAAGCAATACTCAGGTTATTACCCGTAATTCTGACCGCAACGCCGAGCGAGGGAAAATCAAGGGCATTGCGAATGGCAAGTTTTTCATAATGAAGACTGGTATCTTCAGGTATTTCAATTTCAATGGTGGTGATCACTTCTCCGACTTGTAAGCTCCTGCTGTCAATGCCGTCTTTCAGATACAGATCACCAAGACTTATTGTTCTTGCCCCATTTGGCCCGATAATGGTAATTTTTGCATTGAGTAACAACAATACAGGGGCCGTGTCGGAGACGAACCGCGCTTGACATAATATTTCATCACCGCGACGGGCACTTTTAACAAGATGACAGACATTGCCGTCCGCTTTAAAGCAGGGGTCGTGACATTCCCGGTTAATGCTGCTCTGATTGATATAGATGCAGCGGTTATCAACCATGATATTTCCGCCTATGGTGGCCCGGTTACGTATCTGGGGGCTGGCAACTTTATGGGCTGCTGTGGCTAATGTGGGTAAATGTTCCCTTACCAATTCATGGCTGGCCAAATCACTTAGCGTCGTCAATGCACCGATAGAAATCCTTTTTCCCTGTATTTTTACATTATTTAAATCTTGCAATCCATTAAGACTAATAAATTTATCTAATTGAGAGGGTTGAGATTTTAGCTTGGGAATGACATCGGTGCCACCGGCAGAAAAGGCGAATTCAAGGCCTTTTTCCTGATATTCTTTCACCAGATCATTTAACTGGTCAAGGCTTGTTGGTCTGACAAAATCAAAATTTTCTTGAAACAGGCTCATGACTTCTCCCCCCGTTTTTTTTCTCTTTCGAGCGCAGATAAAACCCGGTCAGGTCGCATAGGCAGTTGAGTCAGCCGAATACCGACCGCATCATAAACTGCATTGGCAATGGCGGGAATGATCGGGGCCAATATGCCTTCCCCGGCTTCCTTGGCCCCAAACGGGCCTTCGCTGTCATCGCTGTAACAGGGTACAATATCCACTTCAGGCTGTTCAAAAGCTGACGGGATTTTATATTCCAGAAAAGACGGATTCTGGGTTGCGCCATTGTCATAAACCATTTCTTCCATCAGAGCCTGTCCCAGACCCATGTGGATGCAGCCTTCAATCTGCCCATTGACCGCCAGCGGGTTCAAAGGCATACCACAATCATGGGCGCATGTGGCTTTATCCACTTTGATAAATCCGGTTTCCGGGTCAACAGTAACCTCAACGATGAATGCGGTGAAGCTATAGCTCGGGCTGAGGCCGGCTCCGGAGCCTTTAAATTTACCACCCATTTTTGGTGCACGATAGGTGCCACTGGTTTGCAGGATACCTTCAAATTCAAGGGCTTTTTCCACAGCTTCCAGAAATGTTACGCTGGCATTGTGTTTTTCTGATCTGATCAGGCCATCTTCAAAAATAAAGCCATCGGCATAGTCGGGGTTTGGCCCAAGAAAACCTTGTTCAAAGTCCGGTTTGCGTCCACCCTGACGGAAAAAATTATCTGGCTTGTCCGGCCTGTCATAGTTGGGCGGGATCATTTCCAGCAACTCACATGCCGCTTCCACCAGCAGCCTGCGCATACGGATGGCCGCATTGCGGCTGGCATTTCCGGCCATAAAAGTAACGCGGGAGCTATAACTGCCCAGATCAACAGGGGTTGTTCTGGTGTCGGCACTAATAACCTTGATATTTTCCAGTGGCTGTCCCAGCACTTCGGCGGCCATCTGGGCCAGCATGGTGTCGCTGCCCTGTCCAATGTCTGTGGCCCCGGAATAGACCGTCACTCCAGCGTCATGATCAATAGTGATCCGCACGGTGGAGGCCGGTAATTTATTCCAGTGAATGGGTAACGCACTGCCGGATATGAAAAATCCGCACGCCACGCCAATACCCTTGCCGAACGGCAATTTACCGTGTTTTTCATGCCAGTTGGTGCGTTTGATGGCTTCGGTCAAACCACTGCGTAAGCCAACCGATGTCACCCGATATTCATTGGTGGTGAGGGTATTTTCTTTATGGATCATACTCAGGCGCGTTTCTGCCGGATCAAGTCCGGTTTCCGCACATGCCATATCCAGCAATACCTCACTGGCAAAGCGGGGATTAACCCCGCCGTGACCGCGCATGGCCCCACACATGGGTTTATTGGTATAAAGCCTGTCCACATGAAAGCGGAAATTTGGCACTTTATAGGGGCCTTGCAGTAATACGCCGTTGTAATAGGTGGTCACAATCCCGAAACTGCCGTAAGCTCCGCCATCTATCAGGGTATTTAAACCAAGAGCCGTTATACCTTTATCTTTGCTGAAACCTAGCTTCATTGTCAGGTCGGTCTGGTGCCGTCCATGGTGGCTGAAGAAAACTTCTTCGCGGCTAAACTTCAATCGGGTATTGCGGCCCAGATCGAGGGCAAATTTTGCGGCAATCATTTCATGGGGGAAGGGGTCACTTTTGCCGCCAAAACCACCGCCCAGATGGGGTTTGACAATGCGGATGTTATGCTGTGGTATTTCCAGTACCTCTGCCATGGCCATATGCAGGTAATGGGGCACTTGGGTTGCGGAATAGACAGTAATATTGCCCTGATTATCGATTTCCACCTGTGTCGCATGAGGCTCGGTAAAGGCATGGTTGATCGAGGCAAAGCGGAAACGTTTTTCAACCACTACATCGGCGTCTGCAAAACCCCGTTCCATGTCACCAAATTCCTGAACAACATTTTTGTGAAGGTTATTTTCTTTGCCTAATTCTGGATGCAGGGGATGTTCCGTTGGTTTCAGGGCTTTTTTGCTGTCATAGACCCCTTCAGTAAGTTCATATTCAACTTTGATCAGAGCCAGTGCTTTAATGGCGATATCTTCCGTTTCTGCGGCAACGGCGGCCACTGGCTCGCCTTCATAACGCACCACATCGCGGGCAATGGCAGGTTCATCTTTGCTGATAGTCAGCACGCCAAAGGTATTTTTGAAATCTGCCCCGGTCAGAACTCCCTTGACCCCATCAAGATTCAGCGCATCGTTAGTATCCAAAGATATAATATTTGCACTCGGGTGAGGGGAGCGTAGAATTTTTATGATCAGGGGATTATGGAGCCGAATATCATCGGTATAAAGTGCCTGTCCCATCACCTTGGCTCGTGAATCGATCAGGGGGACGGGTTTGCCGATGATTTTATAACCAAAGTCTGGTGCTTTAGCCATGACGCGCCTTCCTCATTTTACTGGCCGCACTATGCATGGCTTTTTCGATGCTATTATATCCGGTGCAACGGCAGACGGTGGCGGAAATGCACTCTTTCACCTGAGTTTCACTGGGATTGTCATTATTCTCCAACAGATGCACACCGTTAATCACCATGGCAGGTGTGCAATAGCCGCATTGAATGGCACCTTTCTCCACCATAGCTTCCTGTACCGGATGCAGGTCATTGCCGTTTGCAATGCCTTCAATAGTGGTGATGTCACATCTTTCGGCTTCCAGTGCCAGCATGATGCAGGACAGCATGGGCTTGCTATCAATCATGACCGTACAGCAACCACACTCGCCGCTGTCACAGCCGTTTTTTGTGCCCGTAAGGCCAACTTCTTCACGCAGGAAATCCAGCAGGGTCATGGTTGCGGGGACAGCCTTGGTATGGATCACACCATTTATGTTTAAATTTAATATTTTCATAGCGATAACAATCCACAGCTTTTACCGCCGTCCACATGAATGATCTGTCCGTTGATGAATTGGGCGTCGCTGGATGACAGAAAAAATACGGCGGCGGCAATATCATCAACTGATCCCATTTTACCCGTGGGTTGCATACGCAGCAGGCGGGTGAGGGCGTCTTCGGGCATACTTTTGGTCATGGGGGTTTCAATCAGGCCGGGGGCGACTGCATTGACATTAATCTGGAATCTTGCCAGTTCCAGTGCCAGAGTACGGGTCAGGCTGACCAGACCACCCTTGCTGGCAGAATAATTAGACTGGCCAATGTTGCCGAGCCATGAGCGGGAGACAATGTTGACAATCTTGCCGCTATTTTGTGCTTTCATGATGTCAAATACCGCCTGACAGCAGAGGAACGGGCCTTTCAAATTTACGTCAATAACCTTTTCCCAGTCATCCTCGCTCAGTTTGGCTAGGAAACCATCGCGGATGATGCCGGCATTATTGACCAGAATATCTACGGTGCCAAAGGTATCTCTGGCCTGTTCGATCATATTAAAAACCTGATCTTTTTTGGATATATCCGCCGCAACGCATAATACTTCTGTTTCCAGTTGCCCTGAAATATCTTTCAGGCAATCTTCATTAATATCCACAAGGACCAGTTTTGCGCCTTCGCTTGCCAGACGCTTTGCTATGGCTGCCCCGATGCCTTGTCCGGCGCCTGTGACGACGGCTATTTTATCCTGAAGTCTTTTTAACATCTCTCGACCACCATTGCTATTCCCTGACCACCGCCAATGCAGGCACTTGCCACCCCAAATTGCTTATCATCCCTATGCAGGGTCCGAAGTGCTGTATGGGCCAGTCTTAGTCCCGTAACTCCTAACGGATGCCCCAGAGCCACTGCGCCACCATTGACATTCAAAGTTTCCTCATCAATGCCCAGTTCGCGGGCGCAGGATAGCACCTGTGCCGAGAAGGCTTCATTAATCTCATAGCGGTCAATGTCTGAGACTTCCATTTCCAGCGCATTCAGAAGACTGCGAATGGCTGGCACCGGGCCAATGCCCATGAGATGGGCTTCAACGCCAGCTGAAGAATATCCACGAATTTTACCAATGGGTTTCAGTCCGTGGGTGCGGACATAATCACCGGATGCGACCAGCAGCGATGCCGCACCATCAACGATACCAGATGCGTTTCCGGCTGTAGTTGGTCCGTGCTTACTGAATACAGGTCTCAAAGCAGCCAGATTTTCCAGCGAAGTCTGGCGCGGATGTTCATCATAGGCAAGGCCGTCCCGATTGGCACATTTGAACTTGCGCGGGATCAGATCACCAAGGGTAAATTCTCCTCTGGCCGGAACGGATGTTATCTCACCGTCAAAAAAACCGGCATCTTTCGCGGCAGCATAGCGGTTTTGACTGCGGAAGGCATAGTCATCGACTTCTTCACGGCTAAGGCCATATTTTGCCGCCAGATTATCCGCTGTCCGCCCCATAGGAACCGCTGCTGTGTCATTTAAGGCTTCCCATAACAGGTCAACATAGTCAGGGCGGCCAAGGGGAAAGCCTTGTCTGGCGGAATAAGACACCAGCGGATAACGGCTCATGGTATCTGTACCGCAGCCCAGCACCACATTGGCTTTGCCCAGTGCAATCTGTTCTGCGGCCTGACCCAATACTTCAACGCCGGAGCCGCATATGCGCTGCACCAGCAGGGCCGGAGCGGTCAGAGGAGTTCCGGCATAAAGCGCGATATGGCGCGGCAGGAAGAAACAGTCGGAGTTTGCCTGACCGATATTGGCGACAATCACCTGATCCACTTCGCCACCATCAATCTCACTGGCATTGAGAGCCGCTTTTGAGGCATGTATGCCCAGATCGGTTGGCGATACGGTGGACAGGCTGCCGGTGAATTTGCCGAAGGGGGTTCGTTTGCCGTCAATGATATAAATATCATCGAACAGAACACCGATGCCGCCTTCACGGGAATTATAGCCTTTAATTGATACGCTCATTACTTATGCTCCTGTGAATTCTGGCCTGAAGCCTTTGACCACGCTTGATAACCCTTGCAGGGCATCTGCTGTGGCAAAAATTTCTTTTAATCCGGCTAGTTCCAGCTTGAGGCCATCTTCAAGCGGCAACTCTGCACCATCATCCATCAGTTTCATGGCAGTGGTTAGTGCTATCGGGGCCTTGCGGGCAAGCACCTTGGCATAGGGGTGATTATCTTCGATTGTGCCGGTAAAAACATTGAACAGGGATTCTGTTTCATTCTGATCAGTCTTGCCCAATTGTTTTTCACCGAGTTTCAGCTCTGACAGGTCGTAAAAATCATACAGTGGTTCTATCACCTTATCTACCAAGCCGTAGGTATAGGCTTTTTCCGCATTGAGAAATTGGCCAGTAGCAACCATAAATTTGGCCAGACCCTTACTGATCAGGCGGCTGGTGCGCTGGGTGCCGCCAAGACCGGGATAAATTCCGATGCCGGTTTCCGGAAAGGCGATGGTGGTATTTTTTGTACCAATCCGGTAATCACAGGCCAGTGCCAGTTCCAGCCCACCGCCCAGAGTCAGGCCATCAACAAAAGCGCATGTGGTCTTGTCTGAACTCTGGATATTATTCAGGACTTCCTGTCCAAATTCAGTGAATTTCTGGATACGGTCAAGGTCATTTGCGGCGATGCCATCAAGGAAGAATTTAATATCAGCCCCGGCAACGAAAGCCTTGCCCTGACCCAGAATATAGATGGTTTTAAGGTCCGGGTTCTGGTCAAGTTCACGGAAGCACCCATCCAGCTGACTGACCACAAGTTCACCAAGGGCATTCATTCGGTCTGGCAGGTTAAAGATGACAAATCCAGTATCTCCTTTGGTTCTGGCCTGCACCCATTCAAATTCCACCGGGTCGTTTGAGCCAAAAGCAAAGTCCGGGATGGGCATATGCCATTTTGAAAACAGGTCATTGACCATAGTACCGACTTTTTCAACACCGATCCTGTTCATCAATTCAAATGGTCCCATGGGCCAGCGCAGACCCGCACGGCTGCCAAGGTCATTGGAGGTGGCATCAACCACGCCTTCTCCGACCATCTGGGCAGAAATGCCAAGAGCGGCAGCTATCAGACGTGACGTCACGACGTCTTCATTATTGGCACCGCCATTGAGGATAGTTGTATCGGCCTCGTCCCAAGTATTGCCCGCAGCCACCAGATCACATAATATCCGGGCAGGCCGGTAAAAATCGCCGAGTTTATCAGCTAGCCCATTAGCGGCATGCATACCGATGGGAACACCAGTGATATTCATCAGGGCGAATGGCCCCATGCCAATGCCAAAGACTTGCCGGGCAACCTCGTCGATGAATTTAATGCTGCCGAAACCTTCTTCCAGCAGACGCGCCCCCTCGTTGAGCCACGGAACAAAGAAACGGTTGATGGCAAATCCGGGCGCATCCTTGACGATGATCGGTATTTTGCCGTGATAGGCATAGAAATTCACTAGTTCCGCAACAAGCCCGTCATCAGTAAGCGGGCCGGGGACGACCTCGACCAGTTTGTTTTTTGCCGCATGATAAAAATAATGCACACCAATGATCCGTTCGGGATGTCTGGTTCCCTCGGCAATATCACCAATCAGAAAGGATGATGTATTGGAGGCTATGATGCAGTCTGGACCGATAACCGCTTCCAGTCCTTTAAACAGATTCTGCTTCACCTTCAGGTCTTCAAAAATAGCTTCAACTATAAGGTCAGCATCTTTGAGGGCGGTTTGCTCGGTGGAGCAGATCAGGTTTGCCATGATCTTTTTATATTGTTCTTCACTGATGATGCGCCGTTTCATGGCCTCACCCAGTGAGTCAGCAATAGTTTGGCGGCCACGTTCAGTGCTTGTCCGGGACTGGTCCAGTAAAGTTACAGGTAATCCCTTCATCAGGAAGTGCTGGGCTATGGCCGACCCCATGGTTCCAGCGCCGATAACGCCAATATTTTCAATTTTTCTCATTTTGAACTCTCAGTGGTTTTAATCAGGTTATATATGATGGGGATCATGGTGACCTCGACCCCATATTGTTCCGCATAGCGGGCTAACATGCCGCATAAATATTCATTTTCAGTGACTTTACTATTTTCGATATCATTAAGGATTGATGGCTTGTGGTTACCGCCTTTTTCAAGGTAGCTGAGCGCATCATCAAGAAATTTATCTTCAATAGGGATATTCATCGCCTGAGCAATGCGGATGCCCTCGCTGACGATCTGGGCGACCATCTGTTTCATATAGTCGCGGCCCATGATATTGCTCATGGTATGGCGGGTTATGGCACAAAGGCTACCAAGGGATGAATTGAGCAGGGCTTTTTTAAAGACCTCTGTCCGGTAGTCTGCGCGAACTTCGAGGCAGGTTCCAGCTTCTGTGAAATCATCGGCGATCTGATGAATGATATTTTCATCAATGTCCGGCATCAGGGACAGATAATGACACATTGAAAAGCTCACCCTGACCACATTTTCTGATGACTTGCCGCAGCCCATATTGACTGACATACGCAGGGCGTGACCGGGACCGAAAATATCACTGATCTGATGCTCGGTATCCAGCCCGTTCTGGCAGGACAAAAAAAGAATATTTTCTTTGTAATTCAAAGCCTTGATAGATTTCAATATACCGGGAGAATCAGAGCTTTTTGTGCAAAGCAAGATCACGTCCATATCGGTATCAAGAAATTCCTGCATATCATCATAAAGGTCGGTAATCTCAGCCGATGCGTTAAGCTCGCCCTTGATTACCAGCGGATGCCCGCGCATGGCAATGCGAACGGTGGGATTGCGATATAGAACGGAAATCCGATGGCCTTTCTCAGCCAGATGGGTAGCAAAAACCCGTCCCACCGGTCCAAATCCTATAATGCCATAATGGGTTTTCATGACATCAGTCCAATTCTATCACGTAAGCGTCAGTGGGAAGACTGCCATATTCTTCGCTCTGCATGGCTTCGATATAAGACTGGTATTTCTCTTCAATCCTGCGTGGGATAAGCTTGAATGATGGGGTCAGTTCATTTTCTTCCAGCGACAATTCACGCTGGATGACCAGGGCTTTGCCGATGCGCTCAAATCCGGTCAGCTGATAGGTATTGATCTCATCAACGCAGCTTGACAGGCAGCTTGACAGGCTGGCACAACTGCCGGGAAATTTGCATGAGGGGTCTTCCTGTTGATTACGGACACTGGCGGCCATTAATTCTGAATTGGGAAAAACCAGCATGAATGGATTTTTCTGACCGGAGCCAAAAACATAGGCGTATTTGACAAATTTGCATCGCCGACAGACATTTTCCTCAATATTGGACGGGAACAGCTTTTCACCGTTGCTGAGCTTGAACATTCTTTCCTTGCGGGAAATGATTTTGACACCATCTTGATTAATTTCGCCAATATCGCCGGTATGGAACCAACCTCCTTCGGAAAAAGATTTTTCAGTGGCTTGTTCATTGTGGAAGTAACCGCTCATGACATTTTCACCGCGCACCAGTAGTTCGCTATCCTCGCCAAGGCGCATTTCAACGCCGGGTATGGGAAAGCCAACCAGACCCGGAATGCGGTCCATACTGAAACCTGTCAGCGTGCAGCAGGGCGAGGTTTCGGTAAGCCCCCATGATTCAACCACCGGGATGTTATGACTGCGAAAGACATCAGATGTGCTAAGTGGCAATGGAGCCGCCGCCGTAAAGATAAATTTTAGATCATCATGGAAGAAAGACTTCTCCGCCTGTTCTGATGTTAGCACCTTGCCGACGATAGCCTGATAAATTACTGGTACGCTGAAATAGGCATGGGGTTTGATTTCAGTAAAATTTTCCAACAGACGGTCTATATCCTTGCCAAAACTATCATCAATGGCTAGACAGCCGCCCGAATGCAGGGCAAAGAACCGTTCAAACAGGCCGCCGAAACTATGGTGCCATGGCAGATAACACAACATGCGTATGCCCGACTCCGGCTGCCACATGATTTGCAGGGCCTTCTGCTGGCTCATAATATTGGAATGATGAAGCTGCACCCCTTTGGGGAAACCGCTGGTGCCAGAGGTGTACATGATCATGGCGAGGGCCGAAGAGGGAACATTTCTAAAATGTTGCTCAATTTCAGCTTTTAATTTCGGGCTTATATCCTGAGTCAGAATATTATCAAATTCCGGGGTATTCAGAAAAATTAATCTTTCAGGCAGGCAGTCCTTGTTCAGCGATAGAATCTTTTCCGAATTGTCGCTGATCAGCATACTGATTGCTGAAAAATCGATCAGTTTTTCCATTAACTCATTCGGGTATCTGGCAAATATTGGAACGCAAGTTAGACCTGAACTCATGATTGCCATCTCACAGACAAGTCTTTGGTAGCTGTTGCTGCCGATGAAAGCGACCCGGGACAGGGTTTTATTCTCGGGATCAAGTCCGGAATTTAACAAATGCGCAGACAGGGAAATAATATCGCTGGTTAATTGCTGCCATGACCAATATTTATAAGGGCCACCCACACGCTCGGCAAAGGCCGGGGCACTCTGATATGCGTCCCGATTGTTAAGGAACATGGTGCCAACATTGGGAGTATAGTCACCCAGTTCAATGTCAGACTTTAATATGTTCATAACCACTTCTTTCTATTTCATTCAGTACTGCAGCAGCCGCAGGTGAAGGTGCGGAAAATATCATCCGAGACATCTTTTGCTGCACCGTGTTCTTGTTCTGAATACCAGCCAAATATCCAGTTCATCATACCATATAACAGAAAGGTTTTTCTGATTATGGCATCCTCAGAATAGTCAGTTTCTGCTTGCTCGCGCATATAATTGCCAACAATATTTTGACCCAGGCGGGCATATTCTTCTTTTAATTTCCATAGTATATGACTTCTCTGCTCATTCATTTCCATGGAACCGGAGGTCATGATCCGCATCTCACTTAAATGATCAATGAAATAGCTCACATGATTGCTGATCAAACCTGACAGACGCTCTTTGGTCGTTAAATCCTGTTTCAATAGATCATTAGACATTTTCAGAAGTGAGGTGAAGCCGCGCTGATTTATCAGGAATAGCAGTTCTTCCTTGTTACTGAAATAATGGTATAGGCCAGAGAGACTGCGCCCTGTGACCTGAGCCAGATCCCGCATACTGGTGCCGTGATAACCCATATGCGCCATCAACTGGGCTGATTTATCCAAAATTTCATCCAGCCCACTCAGGCGTTTATTGATGACGGCTTGATTGCTCATTCAAGAATTTTTCCATTCTGGGCTTCGTTTGGCGAGGAAAGCATTTATGCCCTCATTGGCATCATGACTTTTCATTAATTCATCAAGATAAAGCCGCTCCAGATCGCCAATATGCTGACGATAGAGTGAGTTGATGCCCACCCGTACCGCCCGGTTGGCAAATCTCAGACTACTGGCACTGCGGGGCAGGATGTTCTTTTCAATATAGCTTTCTATGACCTGATCAAGGTCTTGTTGTGCTGAAATTTGATTGACAACACCACAATCTAGCATTTCCGGCGCGGTTAATTTTGCTCCCGTCAGCAACATATGTGACGCCGTGACACCATTGCCAAGGAAGGGCAGCAAGGCGGCAGCAACGGGTGGAAAGACGCCAAGCTGAATTTCAGGAACGGCATATTTTGATTTTTCATCAGCGAAAATAAGTCCGCATACTATGGCCAGTTCAAAGCCGCCACCAAGGCAGAAGCCAGTTACTTTAGCCAATGTTGGCACCGGATGGGCCAGAATATCGCCGCACATAAGATGAAAACCGGGTAGCATATTATCCACCTGATCTGCGGTATGCTCTTCGACACTGGCGCCGAAACAGAAATGATCACCGGCCCCTTTAAAGATAACCAGCTTTCTATTCTGGTTATGCAGATCATCTTTAAGGAATGATCTGATTTCAGCCATCATTGCCGCTGACAGAATGTTGGCAGGGGGATCATTCAAGATGATTTCGACAACCTGTCCATCATATTTTTCTACTATCTCAAGTGTTTGATAAGTCATTTTCACGTCATTCCTGATCCGGCACCATGATGGCGCGACGGCTGAGTTTATGGGCATTGGCCAGTTCAATAACTTCGTTTAGCTGGGATAACGGATATTCCACGATATTATCCAGCAGGTTAATACTGCCATCCAGAACACCCCTGACCACCGGGGGATAATATTTCGGGCTACAGCCCCAGTTGCCGAACAGGTCTGCATCAAAGGCCATAACATTGCTGAGACGCAGTTCAAGTTTACCCATAGTGAAACCGATAATGCCAACGGTTCCGGCAAAAGTCATCAGGGAAAAGGCCACATTCTGACCTGCTGTTGAGCCACTGGTTTCAAATACTTTCCACTGGAATTTTGGCAGATTATGTTCTTTAACAAGGGCGCGGATTTCTTTTTTGATCGCGCGCACATCCATCCCGGCAGTACAGATACCAAAATCTGCACCCTGTTGCATGGCGGTCTTGATTTTGGCCTCGTCAATATCTAGGGCAATCACGGTGGCCCCGGCATTATGGACATGCTGGGCCATATAAAGCCCAACGCCGCCAGTGCCGATAACAATGGCAAGATCATCTTTTTTAAGACCACTGCGGACCATTGACTGATAGGGCGTAGTGATGGCATCAGCGATCACCGACAATTCATGTAGTTTAAATTTGCCAAGGTCATCATCAAGCTCGCAAAGAAAGCGGGCAGGGACCACGATATGACTGGCAAAACCACCTTGAAAATCATTGCCGGGCATAAGCTGATGCTGACAAATATTATCGCGCCCACCTTGGCAAAGTTCACATTCGCCGCACGGCAATACTGCCGGAATTATAACCTGTTTACCGTGAAGATTCTGATAATTCCCGCCTGCTAGCTCAACGGTTCCGCTAATCTCATGACCCAGAATGAGCGGCAGGTCATGTTTAGTGCCAACGGCTCCTGAAAGGAAGCCCAGATCTGTGTGGCAGACGCCGCATCCCGCTACTTTCACAACCACATCATCATCAGAAATATTATCAATGACAAAGTTCCGTCTTTCTAGCGGTTGGCCCGTACTGATAAAAAACATTCCCCATGCTTCAATTGGCGGCATTATATTCTCCTATATGCATAATTAATTATCCGAACGACCGTTCGTTAATTTAATAAAAAATGGGCTTCATTGCAATGTCTATTTTGCTGAAAAGGTAAGGCTATTCCTACTGAACAGCTATTATTATAAGGGTAGTTAAGATGTAAAATATCAGTAGGAAAGTGGATTATATGAATAATAGTAACAGTTGTAACAAAAAATATATGGTGATAAATCAAGCTAATAAGATGAGTTATTAAGCGGGTTAATTAAAATATTCTGGTAAATATTTTTATCCGAAAGAGGTAATTTTACCTACCATTCGGGTAAAAAACCTCTGGTGAGTGATTGTTGATTCTTTTCTTTCAGAATGAAAAAGGGCTTATTATATTCAAACAATTGATATTTTGGCTTTTTGTCTTGTTTTCACCGCAATTTCTATATTTCCCCGGCCATTTTCCTTAACGCTGTATAAGGCGTCATCGGCAGCCTTTACCAGGCCTTCTGTCGAAGAGGCATGCTCAGGGTAAAGAGAAATACCAATGCTGGCACCTATTTCCAGCTTAACCCCCCTGATAATGATAGGATTCATCAAAATATCCAGCATACGGTTTAGCGGGGCTATGATTTCTTTTATTTCACTGGTATTGGGAAATAAAATAGCAAATTCATCGCCGCCGATACGGGCGATAAAGTCATTATCTCTTATTTTGGATTTCAGAATTTCTGACACCCTCTGCAAAAGGGCGTCTCCCATGGGGTGTCCGTAGGT
>JAJFIP010000198.1 GCA_021774875.1 Emcibacter sp. | reverse complement strand
GCTATGAGCAGCTTTCCGAGTTAGCAGAGGTCGAGCTCCATTCGGGTAGAGTTCCTGATACACTGAAATTGGTAGAGCATCATTTACGTCAGTGCCCCTGTTGCAAGGACGAGTTCAACGCACTGCTGGAAAGCCTCTATGCATTACAAACAGAAAGTTCAGACTAAGCGGCTGACTGATTCTCAGATCATAAACTTGTCAAAAGATCATTCGTCTCTAAATCAATCAAACCCTCACCCAGTTTTGTGAAAAACCAGTCTCTCCCGTTGTCTCCCGTCAAAGTGTCGTCATCTCCATCATCGATCACCGTATCGAGGTTAAGGAAAAAATCGTCATTGAGTCGAGGGCCGACTCCTGTACCGCTGATATTAGCCACACGGGTTTCAAAACTGCGATTCGATGTCCACTCGTTTTGAATCGCAATCAGCGCTAATTGATTCATATCGTGATCGGTCGAACCTGCGATTAAAATGTCTTCGCCGTTTCCTCCGTTCAAGTCATCAGAGCCACGTCCTCCAATCAACAGGTCATCACCATTACCCCCACTGAGAGAATCATTGCCTCCGCCACCTACGAGTATGTCGTTTCCGTTACCACCTGAAAGAGTGTCGCCTGCTACTTGAGGGAATGCATTAAAGATGACAGCAACGGCATCGGCGGTCTGTTGTGAAACTACAAGGTCAATATCTCCGTCTCCATCGACATCAGCACTGTTAATCGCGCGAGGCGTACCACTGACAATGATATTCACGGGAGCGGCGAAGTTTGCCGCGCCATCATTTAACAGTAGTGAAACAGTGCCCGCAGTGATATTAACCACGGCCAGATCTGCGTCTCCATCATCGTCGAAGTCTTCCGCTACCAGCGATAAAGCGCCTGCTCCGGTAGCAATGTTCGTAGCAGCTCCAAAGGAACCACTGCCATCATTCAAAAGCACCGATACGTTAGCTGATCCGAGGTTGGCCACGGTAGCATCTAAGTCACCATCGCCATCCAGATCTGCGAGTACGACGTCCAACGGTTGAGAGCCCGCTCCAAAACTGGTGGCAGCAGCAAATGTCCCGTTTCCATTATTCAATAAGACCGACATGTCATTAGAGAAGCGGTTTGCTACCACCAGATCGAGATCCCCATCTCCGTCGAGGTCACCGGCCCGCACACTGCGGGGGCGGTTGCCTGCTCCCACATTCACAGCGGGAGCAAATCCACCTAAGCCATCGTTGAAGAAGAGTGATACATTACCGGACAGACGATTGGTTACTGCTAGATCGAGATCTCCGTCTCCGTCCAGGTCAGCTGCGATGACCGTTCCCGGTTCGTTACCTGCTGTCAGATCGATGCGAGAGCCAAAGACTGCGTTTCCGTCATTAAGCAACACGGAGACTGTTGTTGATCCGGCATTAGCGACAGCCAAATCGAGATCCCCATCTCCATCTAAATCAGCGAGAGACACATCCTGCGGGCTTGCACCTACGGCAACAGTACCTGCGGAAACATAAGATCCACTGCCATCATTCAGCAAGATAGAGACATTGTTTGAAAAGCGGTTGGTAATTGCCAGATCGGTATCGCCGTCTCCATCCAGGTCACCCGCTCGTAGCAGGTGCGGATCATCGCCGATAGCAAATGACTGTTGATCTACGAATAGATCAGTGGGATCGACGGGTGGTAGTGGTGGATCTCCACTCATAAGCAGGTCGTCACCGTTTCCGCCCTCTAAAATGTCTGTGCCTCCACCTCCGATAAGGGTGTCATCTCCGTTTCCGCCATTCAGGGAATCGTCGCCGTCGCCACCTTCCATATGGTCTGTTCCATTAGAGCCAATCAGCAAATCGTCTCCTGCGCCACCGTCAAGAGAATCATCGCCATTACCGCCATTCAGGCTGTCATTGCCTGATCCGCCTGCGATTACATCATCTCCGTTAAATCCATCCAGGGAATCATTTCCTGAGCCACCATCGAGAGTATCATCACCGTTTCCGCCCAATAAGGTGTCGTCTCCGCCTGCACCGGTGAGAGAATCATCTCCATTCCCACCCTGCAGATTGTCCTGTCCACGCCCTCCGATTAGCATGTCATTTCCATTACCACCAAGGATTGTATCATCGGCCGTTGAAAACGAGTTAAAAATGACAGCCACTGAGTCAGCCGTTTGTTGTGAGACAATGAGGTCAATATCTCCATCTCCATCAATATCAGCGCTGGTAATCGCGCGGGGAGTACCGCTGACGATGAAATTTACGGGAGCCGCGAAGTTTGCTGTGCCATCGTTCAGTAACAGTGAAACAGTGCCCGCAGTGATATTAACCACGGCCAGATCTGCGTCTCCATCATCGTCGAAGTCTTCCGCTACCAGCGATAAAGCGCCTGCGCCTGTGGCAATGTTCGTAGCAGCTCCAAAGGAACCACTGCCATCATTCAAAAGCACCGACACGTTAGCCGATCCGAGGTTGGCCACGGTAGCATCTAAGTCACCATCGCCATCCAGATCTGCGAGTACGACGTCCAACGGTTGAGAGCCCGCTCCAAAACTGGTGGCAGCAGCAAATGTCCCGTTTCCATTATTCAGTAAGACCGACATGTCATTGGAGAAGCGATTTGCTACCACCAGATCCAGATCCCCATCCCCGTCGAGGTCACCGGCTCGCACACTGCGGGGTCGGTTGCCTGCTCCCACATTGACAGCGGGATCAAATGCTCCTAAGCCATCATTAAAAAAGAGTGATACATTACCGGACAGGCGGTTGGTTGCCGCCAGATCTAAATCACCATCTCCGTCTAAGTCAGCCGCGATGACCGTCCCCGGTTCGTTGCCTGCTGTCAGGTCAACGCGGGAACCAAAGGCCGCGTTTCCATCATTGAACAGGACCGAAACAGTTGTCGATCCGGCATTAGCGACCGCCAGATCGAGATCCCCGTCTCCATCTAAATCAGCGAGAGACACATCCTGCGGGCTTGCGCCTACTGCGACGGTGCCTGCCGAAACATAAGATCCACTGCCATCATTCAGCAATATAGAGACATTGTTTGAAAAGCGGTTGGCGATTGCCAGATCGGCATCGCCGTCTCCATCCAGGTCACCGGCTCGCAGCAGGTGCGGATCATCGCCGATGGCAAATGACTGTTGATTTACAAATAGATCAGCGGGGGCTAGCGGGAGATCGCCACTTTGCAGATTATCATCTCCATTTCCTCCATCGATCAGGTCCTGGCCTCCACCACCGTTAATCGTGTCGTTTCCATTGCCGCCGTTAATTACTTCATCGAATTTGCTGCCGGTGATGACATCGTTGCCGATTCCACCATCTACAACGACTGTGGAAAGATTAATATAATCCACTGATGTCACTGCCGACAAATCAATGTCATTACCGTCATTACCACCAATGACGTTGATTATGGATACATTGGCCGCTTGGATTGATCCACTAATGATTTGCCCATTGACGGTGACTTGTCCCGCGCCATCAGAGCCGATGCTGATTGAATCTGCTCCTTCACCCGTCACCGTTAACTCACCAGTCGTGTTGTTAAATAGAGAAACGACTGTGAGCATGAGGCGTGGTTCGAGCATTTCTGCTGATGGAATAAGATTGATTTCCGAGTGATGTTTAACTCGGGCTCGTTTTGGACGTGAGTTTGCTTTCAAGATCTGGTTTAGAGTATGAATTAAATGCTGCATGGTCAGTCTCCATGTGAAAGGTTTGCCAAAGAAGAGAGAGTGAGAAAAATGCTGTCCCACCATGTTTCGCCGGTTTAAAAGATAGTCAGTCCCACTCAATTTTTTGAGCAGGCGTAAGTACTTCCTCGTTTCAGACAACTCATGAGGTCAGCACTTCTTCGGCGATTCGACAGACAGTCGAACTCGCCCCGCTTGGCATACCGTGTATGAGTTTTGTCTAACAGAAAAACTCCTCGGTGCCTTCGAGGCGTTATCAACGTTGGTTGATTGTAGTACACTATGTTTCGAATTCAAGATAATGTTTGAAGTTTTGCCTCCTTGAGATA
>JAJFIP010000197.1 GCA_021774875.1 Emcibacter sp. | reverse complement strand
GCGCTCATCTCGCCGCCGTAAACGGCATCTTCGGCTCGCATACGTTCCTTGATAAAGGCATGGCCGGTTTTTGACTGGATTGGCGTGCCGCCAGCGGCTTCCACCAGATCAATGGTATTCCAGGTCAGGCGCGGATCATGAATGATCTTTGCGCCGCTATTTTTCTGCAGGAAGGCCTCTGCCAACAATCCGACAATATAATAACCCTCAATAAATTCACCCTGTTCATCAAACAGGAAACAGCGGTCAAAGTCACCGTCCCACGCAATGCCCATATCCGCTTTATGCTTTAAGACCGCATCTTTTGTATCCTGTCTATTTTCCACCAGCAATGGATTAGGGATGCCGTTGGGAAATGTACCGTCTGCTTCGTGATGCACTTTGTAGAACGTGATGGGGATCAATTTTTCTGCAAAGACCTTTTCGAGTGCGTCTATCACATGACCCGCCGCTCCGTTGCCCGCATTTACCACGAGTTTCAGCGGCGTGATCTTAGTGGCATCTAAGTATGTCATGAGATGCTCCACATAGGCAGCGAGGGTGGAAACCTTGGTTAAATGACCACGTTGCATAACAGTCGGAAAATCATTTTCTTCGGCTAACCGTTGAATTTCATCCAAGCCTGTATCGCCGCTGATCGGTTTTGACTGCTCTCGCACCAGCTTCATTCCGTTGTAATCCATTGGATTATGGCTTGCTGTGACTTCAACTCCCCCGTCCATATTTAAGTAGGATGTGGCAAAATAAATTTCTTCTGTGCCGGTGATACCAATATCGGTCACATCCACTCCTGAATCACGCAATCCTTCAGTTAAAGCATTCTTTAAGGCCTCTGAAGTCAGGCGTATATCACCACCCACTACAATATTTTGCGGTTTCAGAAACTGACCAAAGGCCCGGCCAATGCGGTAGCTGATATCTTCATTAAGCTCGCGTCCCAACTGACCGCGAATATCATAAGCCTTAAAACAGGTAAGTTTTTCCATTATAATTCCGAAATAGTGGTTTTATGCTCGGCCATATTTGTCTTCGAGACGGACAATATCGTCTTCACCGAGATAGCTTCCACTTTGTACTTCAATCATTTCCAACGGAATGACACCTGGGTTTTCCAAAGCATGAACAGTACCTATTGGGATGAAGGTTGATTCATTTTCATGAACCATGAAAATATCTTCGCCCTTGGTTACCCGGGCACTACCTTTAACCACGATCCAATGTTCCGCCCGGTGATGATGTAGCTGTATGGACAATTTTGCACCAGGATTTACGGTGATGCGCTTAACCTGGTCTCGTTCACCAAATCCAATACTGTCATATTTCCCCCAAGGTCGATAGACTTCCCGGTGGATAGTGGCCTCTGAACGATCCTCACTTTTCAAAAGCTCGACAATCTTTTTCACATCCTCTGATTTATCTTTATGGGCAACTAAAAGGGCGTCTTTAGTATCAATAATAATAAGATCTTCCAGACCGATAGTGGTGATGAGCTTGTTTTCCGCCGACACATAGCTATTTTTTGTGTCCAAAGCGATAATATCCCCAGTTAAAGTATTGCCCTGATAATCCTTATCACAAATATCCCATAGTGATGACCATGAGCCTATATCACTCCAACCGGCATCAAGTGGCACGACCCGTGCATCCTTAGTCTGTTCCATGACCGCATAGTCGATGGATATGCTGGGACATTTGGCGAAGGCATCCGCATCCAGTCGGGTGAAATCAAAATCAGCAGTGGCTTTTTCGTAAGCCGCTGTGCTGTCGTTTAATACTTCCGGCTGATATTTTTCCAATTCTTCAAGGTAGCGGCTGGCCCGGAACATGAACATGCCGCTATTCCACAGATAGTTCCCGCTTTTCAGGAATTTTGTTGCTACGTCGAGATTTGGTTTTTCAACAAACTTTTTGACCTCAAAACCACCATCTGTATCTGTTTCTCCGCGTTTAATATAACCATAGCCCGTATGGGGTTGATCCGGCACAATACCAAATGTCACTAATGCGCCCTGCTTGGCCAGTTTTTCAGCTTTTTTTATAGCTTTATGAAATATTTCAACATTTTGAATAGCATGATCTGCAGGCAGGACCAATAGCACCGGATCATCATACTTTTTTAAAGACTCTAATGCTGCAACGGCTATAGCGGGAGCCGTATTTCGACCCATGGGCTCCAGAATGATCGCATGAACAGCACTTTCTATTTCACGTAACTTTTCCGCCGCAAGAAATCGATGTTCGGCATTGCAAATCACAATTGGGGCTTGGTGATCCAAGCCATCAAGGCGATGTAAAGTTTCCTGAAACATAGAACAATCACTATTCATGGCTAGAAATTGTTTTGGATATGTGGATCGTGACAGAGGCCAAAGTCGAGAGCCGGAACCCCCAGAAAGCAAAACAGGAACCATTTTTTTTATTCTCTTTATTTCTCTCAAGCGTATTAATACAGCAATACTGTATATCATAGCCAACCAAATACAATAGTAAAAAAATTGGATTTTCTGCATCTTTACCCTGCAAGCTGACTAACAAACTAGGGGCATCTCAGCCTCCTAAAAATGGGGGTATTACTGCCGGGCTTATAACCACGTGCCCTCAAGTTCGTAATCCGATATATACCGGAAATAGGCAATTTGCCGATGTTTTTCCCTATTAGGCGTTATATGTGATAGTGGGACCGGAATAAATTCGTGATATGTCCACACTGATATGGCACTCAATTTGTACCGGGATGGCCCTTGCCGTTTTGACGGGCTAATACTTGCAGGTTTCATCAGTTTCGCAGATAAAGCAAAATTACCCGAAACGGCAGACATGAATACAGTTAAAGAAACGATAAGTCAGTTTATGATCTATGGCCTGAAGTCCAAAAAGACTTGCCCATAAAAAACGCATTGTAGTATCTGTAGTAAAACATTTAAAAACTATCCCAATGGCACAATAGAAGACAGATATTAATGGTAAAAAGGGTCACAATAAGACGCTGAAAGAGAGTAAATAAATAATAAAAATTGTTCTGAGTAGAAATCTTGGACAAGGCAAGATAGGGGCGAGAACTGGGTTGAGGTTGTGAATATTTTATAGAATAACTAAAAAATCATCAGTCTTAAAATGGTTTGGATTGGCATCGAGGGCTGGAGTTAAACTCAAGTTTTATATGAATTATTTGTC
>JAJFIP010000196.1 GCA_021774875.1 Emcibacter sp. | reverse complement strand
CATGCCACCGATCAAGGCTGCCATAGTGAATGTTTTTTCTAATAGAAACATGTCTATCCCCTGATTAAAATTAATTTTCTTGCTATGGAAATGGAGAGTAACAGACTATGATTGATGGTTCAAATAACAATTAAGAGACTGAATTATGAAAAGAAGAAGTTTTTTCAGCGTCATAGGAATTGGAACTTTTCTGGCATCATCCATGGGAGTAGCCAGATCAGCCTCCGCAGGAAAAATCGATCAGCGGTTAACAGAACTGGGCATTACCTTACCAGAAGCACCGGGACCGATGGCTGCTTATACACCTTTTCGAATAAGCGGAAATCTTGTTTATATCGCCGGGCAAGGGCCAATCCATTCAGCAGAGCATCCGGGCTTTGGCCGGGTCGGGGATGACCTGACCACCGCACAGGGTTATCAGGCGGCACGCTCCACCGGACTGAATATACTCGCCCAGCTAAAAAAGGCCTGCGGCGGCGATCTTGACCGGGTCGTGCAGGCTGTACAGATTCAGGGCGTTGTCAGATGTACTGATGACTATAAAGACAGCCCAAAGGTTATTAACGGCGCATCGGAACTTTTCCGGGATATATTTGGCGACAGCGGACTGGCCGCACGGGCAGCATTAGGCACCAACGCCTTACCCTCAGACATCGCGGTCGAGATATTATCCACTTGGGAAATTAGGATGTAACAGTGGGTTATATATTCTGAACCAATCTCAACCTAAAGATAGGATCATAGGGATAATTCTTACCAAACAATAAAGATATTAATATTGTGCAATATGCTAAAGTTAAAAAAGGCAAATGCAATACCGCCCGTAATACATTAAGAAATACTGCAGGCGTTTTCCCCATCCTAACAGGACGTATTTTATATAAGATCATCGAAGGCGTACGCCCCTGAAATATCAGTGCAAAAATAGCTAAAATCGGACCTGTTCCCAATAGATTGGACAGAAAAAAAGCCTGAAAAATATCCTGATTTGCCCAAGCAAACTCAAAACCGATCATAAATGCGCCCACAGAAAAGAAGGTAATAATTGCCGAAAATAATATATCTAGGAAAATATTTTTTATTTGTTCTCTGGAAGATAGATACTTCAGGGACCTTCCTGCATCAGAAAGTTCACTTTTTTTCTCTTCCCGTGATTTTGGATTAGGGTCTTTATAATACATATGACATTGAAATATTGGGTCAAAGGGCCATTTCGTATCAAATATTGCTGATAAAGTCCATAAAGTTCCCCCAAGTACAATGATAAAACCTCCGAACAAACTCCGGACGGTATTTAGCGGCCAACTCAAATATTTTCCCTTACGCTTAACCTTAACATTAAAAACAAGCATGCCAATAGTTCGTCCTTGGAATAAAATCATAGGTATCAGAAAGTAAACAAATAGAAGAAATCCAATATCAGTAAAATATTCTGCTAAGTTATATTTTTTCCAAGTTTCAGCAAAAAAGTGACCTTCGCTTTCTATGATTAATGCAAATATAATATACTCAAAGATAAAAACACCCGCTTGCCGTGAATATGACGCCAAACCTAGTTTATAATTTATTGTGGACATTGTTTAGCCCTTAGAAAATCCTCAGCCTGCTTAATTTTCCCCATGCCGCTAATAATTATCTAACCGGAGTTGCAGAAATACGGCCCCGGTTGGTGCGGCGGTCACGGCGTGGTTGCTGCACCTGATAGGCTTGAGCGCAATGCTCAGGACAATAAGGGAATGAAGGCGCAGACGGTTTGCCACAAAAATGAAAATCCACTTCCCCGGGATGACCAATCGGCCATTTACATATTCTTTCCGTCAGTTCCAGGAGCGATACCTTGCCACCGTGGGTTTTGACCTTAGCGGGGGCAACCTTTTTCTCTACTGTTTTTCTGGCTTTCTTCCTGGAGTCTGTTTTCACGGGAGACGGGCGTGAGGCCAAATTCATCCTGTGTGCCTTGCCAATGACGGCATTCCGGGTCACCCCTTCGGCAAGGGCTGCGGCGATCTGACTGGCACTTAAACCCTTATCCCAGAGTTCCCGTAATTTTGCCACCCGTTCATCAGTCCATGCCATTTTTTGAAATCCTTAATCAATATCTTGCAAGCTGGCTCGTGAAGATACACACTGTCTGGCTTGCGGCTAGTGCCTTTCTACTGTAAAAACGACGCGAACAAAAGACAAAAGAACAACAAGAGACTATTTTATGAAAAGCGACTGGACCATAGGCCAAAACCTGCCCTCTTACGGTACAAGAAAAATCGGTACCATAAACTGGTTGGGTGTCTGGACACTCTATATCAAGGAAGTCCGCCGTTTTCTTAAAGTAACAGGGCAGACCGTATTATCTCCCGTGATCACCACTGCCCTGTTCATGACCATCTTTTCCATTGCGCTCGGGGGTCGTGGCCGCATCGTCAGCGATATTCCATTTGAGCTGTTTCTGGCACCTGGTCTGGTGACCATGGCGGTATTGCAGAATGCCTTTGCCAATACAATCTCCAGCCTGATGACGTCCAAGATGCAGGGTAACATAGTCGATCTTCTGCTCGCGCCATTAGGCCCCGGCGAGATGACCCTGGCCTTCACGCTGGCGGCGGTAACCCGGGCAACCCTTGTGGGTGGATTTGTGATATTGTCCATGTTTTTGTTTGTGGAATTGAGTTTTCCCAACGTCTGGGCGTTACTTTATTTTGGTGTTTCTGCGGCTATCATGCTGGCGTTACTGGGCATTATGGCCGGAATATGGGCCGACAAATGGGAACAGAGCTCCAGCATTACAAATTTTATCATTGTGCCATTATCTTTTCTGTCCGGAACCTTTTATTCCATCGATCGCTTGCCGGGCATCTGGCATGATCTCAGCCAGCTTAACCCGTTTTTCTATCTGATTGACGGCTTTCGCTATGGTATTATTGACCATGCCGACGGAAATCTTGTGACCGGGGTAATATATATCTCTATCCTGAATGTGGTTTTATGGCTGATTTGCTACCGTATGTTTAGCTCGGGCTATAAGTTGCGTCCCTGAACAAAGTGTAGTATTGACAGTCCCCGATTAAAAAATTTTAGAGAATACCCATGAAAAACAGCCGCAATGACAATCAGGAAGAGACTATTATTTCCCCCGTCTTGCCAACCTATGCCAGAACTGATGTTGCCATTGAGTATGGCAAGGGCGTCTATGCCTATGATCAGAATGACAAGGAATATCTGGATTTTGGCTGTGGCATCGGTGTCAATAATCTGGGCTTCTGCCACCCGGAACTGGTTAAGACCTTGACCGAGCAGGCCAGCAAAGTCTGGCATACTTCCAATGTTTACCGCATACCGGGGCAGGAAAGACTGGCGGAAAGGCTGGCGGAAAACACTTTTGCCGACACCATGTTTTTCACCAATTCAGGGGCAGAGGCCGTTGAATGTGCCATGAAAATGGCCCGGCGCTATCATAATGAAAATGAAAATCCTGAACGCTACCGGATTATTACCTTTGAGGGCTGCTTTCACGGCAGGACGCTGGCGACTATCGCCGCATCAGGTAAGGAAAAACTGGTAGGTGGTTTTGGCCCCATGATGGATGCCTTTGATTATGTGTCATTTTACCGGGATATGAGCAAGGTCGAGCAAGCCATCACCCATGAAACAGCGGCCATAATGATCGAGCCGGTTATGGGTGAAGGCGGCATCAAGCCCGTGTCCAGTGATAATATGCGTATCCTGAGGGATTTATGCGACAAGCATGACATCCTGCTTATTTTTGATGAAGTTCAGTGTGGTATGGGCCGCACAGAAAAGTTGTTTGCCTATCAGCATAGCAATATCAGTCCGGATATACTGTGCGCGGCAAAGGGTATTGGCTGCGGTTTTCCCATGGGCGCGTGTCTCGCCACAGAGAAAGTTGGCCGCTGCATGACCAAAGGCAGTCACGGCTCCACCTATGGCGGCAATCCTATGGCTATGGCAATCGGTAACAAAGTGCTGGATATTATGCTGGCTGATGGTTTCTTCGACCATGTTGAACAAATGTCCTATGATCTTAGAAAAGGGCTGATGACGTTGCGCAATAAATACCCTGACATCATTGATCTGGTGCGGGGTGTGGGACTGATGCTGGGATTGAAGCTCAAGCTAGAGCCACCAACCTTTGTTGCCAAAGCCTTGGCCCATGGGTTATTGGTTGTAGGGGCCGCTGATAATGTGGTGCGTTTGCTGCCGCCGCTGGTTATCGAAAAAAAGCATATGGACGAAGCCCTCGAAAAACTGGAGCTGGTATGCGCGGAAATTGAAAAGGAACTGCCCGATCCGCAGTCAGAAGAAGATGAATGATTTTAAATTAAAAAAACCCTTCAGGCATTTCCTTGATCTCGCCGCGCTTAAACCGGACGAGGCCCGTGAAATCATTGACAAGGCCAAAATTCTGAAAACTACTGCCACGGAAAAAGGCCACGGCAAGGGTTTCATTCATCCTGATCGGCCTTTGGCGGATAAGAGCCTTGCCATGGTGTTTGAAAAACCATCGACCCGCACCAGAGTATCTTTTGAAATGTCCATTCATCAGCTCGGTGGCACCGCCATCGTGCTGCAGGGTAATGACATGCAGCTTGGCCGCGGCGAAACTGTATCCGATACCGCACAAGTATTGTCGGGCTTTGTGGATGCAGTTATGCTACGGGCTGACAGCCATGAATCTCTACTGGAAATGTCCGAAAATGCCAAAGTGCCGGTAATCAACGCCCTGACTGATTTTTCCCATCCCTGTCAGGTGATGGCGGATGTGCTGACCTTTGAGGAGCATCGCGGCCCGATCAAAGGCAAAAAAATCGCCTGGTCCGGTGACGGCAATAATGTGGCGGTGTCGTGGATACATGCGGCGGTGCTTTTCGACTGTGAACTGGTGCTGGCCTGTCCGAAAGAATTCTGCCCGCCAACACAGGTTCTGGAATGGGCAAAAAATAATGGCGGCAAGGTCACCCTGACCCATGACCCTGATCAGGCAGCACTGGGAGCCGATTGTATCATCACCGATACATGGATATCCATGGGCGATACGGACGCCGATGAACGCATCGCGATCCTCGCCCCCTATCAGGTTAACAAAAAACTGATGCGCGGAGCAAAGGATGACAGCCTGTTCATGCATTGTCTGCCAGCCCATCGGGGCGAAGAAGTTACCGATGAAGTGATTGACGGTCCGCATTCCGTCATCTGGGACGAAGCCGAAAACCGTCTTCATATCCAGAAAAGTATCCTGCTGTGGTGCTTTGGAAAATAGCATGACCCCCATATATTCTGACAGTTGCCTTGGGTTTCAGATCGAAGGGCAGGACATAAAAGGCCGGATTATCCGCCTTGATACAGTGCTGAATGACGTCTTGAACAAACATGACTATCCGGGTGAAGTGAAACAGCAGCTGGGGCAAGCCATGGTACTCACCGCCATGCTTGGCAGCATGATGAAATTCGATGGTATTCTTACATTACAGCTTAAAAGCAATGGCCGCATCAAGACTTTGGTCAGTGATTATGCCACCGAAGGCAAAGGGGCTGGCGTGGTGCGGGGCTATTGCGGCATGGGTGAGGATGGAACCCCATTGCTCGGCGAAGGCCAGCTTATGATTACCATAGATCAGGGCCAATATATGGACCGCTATCAGGGCATCGTAAAGCTGGAAGGCGGCAGTCTGAAAAAATCCGCCGAAGAATATTTCCAGACCTCGGAACAATTGCCGACCCACCTGATGATAAGCTGTGATCAGGGGGCCGATGGTCGCTGGTCTGCGGCGGCAATCATGATTCAGCATCTGGCCGGGAAGGATCGCGAAGAAAACGAGCGGCAGGATCACTGGAACACGGCAACAATTTTACTGTCCAGCATCAAGACATCGGAGCTTCTTGATAATAGCCTTTCATTACAGGATTTGCTGCTGAGACTTTATCACGAAGCTGGGGTCAGGGTATTTACGCCTACTGAAATAAATACCGGCTGTCGCTGTTCCGAGGATAAATTACGCACAGTGCTTGCCAGTTTCAGCACAGAAGAACTGCACGACTGCGCCGAAGACGGCATCATCACCATGACCTGTGAATTCTGCATGACTAATCATAAATTCGAGCTGAAAAAGCTGATTAACTGAGCAAGTACCAGCATCTAATTCCATGTCCCCTCACCGTCAATCCCTCGCGCCCTTTGTCATTCCCGCGCAGGCGGGAATCCAGACTCTTGTCTTATCATCACCCCATAATATCAAACTCACCCGACCCTTAACTGGATTCCCGCCTTCGCGGGAATGACGACTGTAATGCGGAGATACCATTGCACCTACTGCACTCTGTTTGAAATAGCTTTATGAATGACCATTGATTAGTTATGATCTATCAATTAATTTTACACGTGACCGCTTCCGACCCAAAGCAGACATTGAGGAGTTTAATCTTAGGATTGCATAATAAATGGTTCAGAAACTAAAATGGCTCGTACTATTATCTTCATACGCTCTTGTTGGCTGCGACGATATGTGTGGAAGTGACCTACAACAAAAAGAACTGTCGCCAAACGGAAAACAACAAGCAGTTTCCTTTAATTATGACTGTGGAGCGACAACGGGATATAGCACACAAGTTTCAATACTCCAATTTGACGATTCAATAAGTTCGTCGGGAAATATATTGGTTACTGATGGAAAAAATCCCATAAACCTAGAGTGGGCATCTGACAATGAATTGATAATTTCTCATACGGAAGGACTAGAAATCTATAAACAGGAAAGTATATTTAGGGGTGTAAAAGTCACTTATGAATAAATAAGTGAAAGGCCGCTTCCGACTCAAAGCAGACATTAAGCTCAATAAAAACAAGAGAAGAGAAATGAAATTATTGACTATTACATTCATCATCTTGGCTTTTTGCAATTCTGTCTCTGCTCGTGAGGTTACGAGTAACCCCGAAGTTAAATTAATGGACCCAAGTAAAAATTGCTGGGTATATTTCGGACATTACCCAACGACAAGATACGATGTCCCCACAACAGAAATAGTTATGAGGTGTAAAGCAAAAAATATCTTTATGACGTCGGTAATATGGAGAGCTAAAGGAGATTATCACCAAATTATACTTGAGTGGCTTGGCGCAAACAAATTAAAAGTAACTCACCCACCGGAACTCAAAATAATGCTCCAGACGGGATCCTTCAATACAGGGTACAACAAAATAAAGATAGAATACGACCCACCTTGGCAAGAAAAAGAGAGAGATAAAGCAAGTGTTTTGAATGAATCGGAATGGCCATTAAAATGCGATGAGGCCGCTACTTATATATTCTCAAAACTTGATGAAGAAGAACTTCAGATTCTAAAAAATACAAAAAAGTCAGATTTAATAAAATTTCACTTCGGTTGGGGGATGGGTATAAGAAATTCTTTAGGTCTTTGGCGAGGGAACGATAGCCTCATAAAGTCGTGTATGCAGGAAGAACATAGTTCTGATAACCATCCAGACACAGTTTCAATGACCATAATCAGAATAGTTTGGGAAAAAACGCAAAGTGAGTAAATACTGATAAATAAAGTGATTAGAAATAAAAGAATTCAATCCCTTCCAATGTCCGTTTTTGATCGAAAGCAGACATTCATTTCCTTCAACAAACTCCCCCCTTCTCCTACCTATATCCCCTGCAACAGCCCACCGTCACAGGCGATGGCCTGGCCATTGATATAGGTCGCCCGTTCAGAGCAGAGGAAAGCCACAAGATCGCCTAACTCAGACGGCTCGCCCAGTCTTTTTGCCGGGATCGACTGCGCCGCCTTATCCAGATCTATGCCAAGGCCTGCCATGCGGTCGGTCATGATAAAGCCCGGCATCACCCCATTTATGGTCACGCCATGTCCCGCAACCTCTTTGGCTATGCTATTTATCAGGCCGTGAATACCGGCCCTTAGAGCATTGGAATATAATAAGTTAGCCACTGGTTCCTCAGCGGCAAAAGAAGTTATTACCACAATCCGGCCCCAGCCTTTTTCTTTCATTGGTTCCAGAAAAGCAGTCAGCATTTCAATAGTAAAATGAAACAGCTGGTCGGTGGCTGTGCGCCAGCCATCGGGTGTGGTGTCGGCAAAAGTCGCCGGTGCCGGCCCGCCAGTATTGATCACCAGAATATCCGGATTGCCGATGGCTTCCCGCGTTTTCTCGATACAGGATAATACCCCCGCGTTATTGGACAGGTCGGCCATGACTGGAACAGCATCAATGGTTTGCGCTGCCTTTTTCAAGGTTTCTACGGTGCGGGCTGCGATGGCAACCTTTGCCCCTTCACATGATAACGCCTCGGCACTTGCAAAGCCAAGTCCCTTTGAGCCGCCAGTGACAAGGGCAGTCCGTCCATTAATTGCTAAATCCATTATATTCTCCTATTCATTCATCCAGCGGGTAAATTTTTCTGATGTCTGGCGTACCTTGGCTGGCATTTGCTTTTTAGGATGGCCCAGATAAATGAAGCCAACCAATTCTGTACCCTCTTCAAACCCAAGGGAGACTACTGTATCCCGTGAATAGGTCAACCCGCCCGTACGCCAGAAGGCACTTAAGCCCAATGCTTTAGCTGCCAGAAGGATATTTTGGCATGATGCGGAAACTGTCGCCACATCCTCACACATCAGCACCTGATCCTTGTCTGATTTTGCCGCACCCGCCACGATAATTACCGGGGCGCGAAATGCTTTCTTTCTTATTTTTCCCAAAAACCGCACGTTTTTAGGGCTGTCCGGCTCTTCCATCTCACGAGCTAGATGATCCGCCATGACCCGTCCCAGATTATTCCGCCCCTCGCCCCGGATCACCAGAAACCGCCACGGGTCTGTCTTGTGATGAACTGGCGAGCATACTGCCACATCCAGAATTTGCCGGATCAGATCAGGATCAACATCCTGTTCAGTCATAAGGGCGTTACTGGTCCTCGTTCTTATGGCTTCAATAATCGGCATTAATATCCTTAAATTTTGACAACGTTCAACAAGCGGCCAAGAAAATCATCACAGGCTTTCAGTTCTGAAATTTCGATATATTCGTCGGGCTTGTGGGCCTGTAATATACTGCCCGGCCCACAAACCACCGTCGGTACGCCACCTGTGGCCTGAAATATTCCGGCTTCCGTACCGTAAGAAACCACGCTGACATCATTCTGGTTAGCCAGAGCCAATACCAGAGTTTCCGCACTCGATCCGGTTTGTGGCAACAGGCTTGGAACGATAGCCTCTACATCTGTTTCTACCCGCGCATATTTCGCTGATTGCCGGCTCATTTGGGGCAGAATATTTTCCTTAATATGAGCATTAAAGCGTTGCAATACTTCATCATCTCCGGCACCTGGTACCGGTCTGAAGTCCCATTCAAATTCACAGTAAGACGGTGTGATATTAGCCGCCGTCCCGCCCTTGATCCGGCCCACATGGACCGTGGTATAGGGCGGATCAAAACCATCAACCAATGGTGTGCGTTCCTTCATTTCATTAGCCAGATCACTCAAAAAACTAATCATTTCAGCCGCATACATCACCGCATTAAGTCCCCTGTCGGTGCTGGAATGTGATTCCAGACCGTAAACCCTGGTCAGAAGCTGGAAAATGCCCTTGTGGGAATTGACCACTTTCATATTGGTTGGCTCCCCAACGATGCAGGCTCTGGGGCGGACCGACATGGCTTTCACATGTTCCACAAGGCTCATGACCCCGGTACAGCCAATTTCCTCGTCATAGGAAAAGGCCAGATGCAGAGGCTCTTTCAAATCTGCTCTCACAAATTCCGGAACCCTGGCGAGCACGCAGGCAATAAAGCCCTTCATGTCGCTGGTTCCCCTGCCGTATAGCTTCCCATCCTGCTCGATCATATCAAAAGGATCATGGGACCAGTTTTGTTCTGCTACCGGAACCACATCAGAATGGCCGGACAGAATAATGCCGGGAACATCATCTGGGCCGATAGTCGCCAGCAGATTAGCCTTGGTTTTGTCTTCGTTATAAAAGACCTGTGATGACACACGGTGGCCATTCAGGTAATCTGTGACAAAATCAATCAGGTCAAGATTTGACCGCCAGCTGGTGGTATCAAAGGATATGAGCTTTGCCAGCATTTCGACTGAGGAATATTCTTTCATTTACGGCCCCGTGTTTTTTGCAGTATAGTTTATAGCAGGAATAATATTTAAAAGAGAATGGAAAAATAAAATGTCATTTAATCCATTAAAACGTCGGAAATACGGTTCAACCAAGGCCGTTGTCACCGAATTATTCAAACAGGCTGGTGGTATTCCAACGGTTATGGAGATACTGGATATTGGCCGTACCCGTGCCTATGATTTTACCGATCCCAATGGTGATGCGGAGCTTTCTCTGGAACGGGTGGAAAAGCTGGTGCGTGAAACTGATGCTACTGTGATTTCGGAACATTTCGCTTTTCTGGCAGGCGGGGTATTCCTGCCTATCGAGACATTGGACGAAGATATTGACTGGCATTCCATTGCAAGACGTGCCAGCCTGAGAAATGCGGCTAATATAGGCGGTATTCTGGACAGTATCAGCCCCCATGGTGATTCACCGGGCTATATTGATGCCGAAGAAGCCCGCGACCTGATTAAAAAACTGGACAAGCATTTTTCACTGCTGGCTCTGCAACGGCAACTCCTGATTGGCATTATCGAAGAAGAAACAGAATAAATCTGGCTTCACGCTTTCCAGAATTGGGGCGAGAAAAGAATAAGTACGGAAAAAAGCTCCAGTCGACCCATCAGCATACCAATAGTTAAAAACCATTTTGCTGAATCTGGCAGGGACTGAAAAGTACCTGTAGGACCAATGATTGGTCCAAGAGCTGGCCCCACATTGGATATGGCGGTTCCTGCACCGGATATGGCCGTGATAAAGTCCAGCCCGGTCAGGGATAGGGCAAATGCCAGAACAAGAAAGCAGATCAGGAACAAAAACAGATAACTGATCACCGAGCCCATGACATCATCCTTGATCGGCATATTATTAAAGCGCGGAATAAATATACCGCTGGGCCGTAATAAATGCTTGAAATGAGCCGCAACCATGGTGACCAGAACCTGTAGCCGGAATATCTTGATGCCGCAGGATGTGGAGCCCGCGCAGCCGCCAATGAACATCATAAAAAAGAAGAACACCATCGCCAGTGAACCCCATGCGGTATAATCAGT
>JAJFIP010000195.1 GCA_021774875.1 Emcibacter sp. | reverse complement strand
TGCGCTTGCCAGTGGCATATGAACGACCCTGCGCGTCAATTTTTGGTTCAACTGTTTCATTTTCCGGGGCAGTTTCACTTGTCTCTTCCACTACTGGGGCAGCAGCAGCAACGGCTTTGCTCTGGGCTTCCGAAGTAATATCTTTCAGATCTTCCAGTGTTTTCTTTCCATCAGCCATTATGCACGACTCCTTGTATTCTTGATATTCATTGCCGCAACGTCAATTACCTCTGGGTTCTGAGCTGCATGAGTATGTTCCGGGCCAACAAATACCCGCAAGTTTTTCATCTGGGCATTGCCGAGTGGGCCACTTGGTAACATACGTTGCACGGCCTTAGTCACGACACGTTCCGCATGATCGCCTTCGAGAATCTGGCGGGGAGTACGCTGTTTTATGCCGCCGGGATGTCCGGTATGCCAATAGTATATTTTGTCGTCCATTTTTTTACCCGACAATTTCACCTTTTCAGCATTGATCACGATGATATTATCGCCGCAATCCATATGAGGGGTAAAGGAGGGTTTATGTTTGCCCCGCAGGCGCATTGCAATCAGAGACGCCATACGGCCAAGGATAATTCCCTCAGCATCAATGACGAACCATTTTTTTTCAATGTCTGCCGGTTTCGCAGAATAGGTCTTCATCTGATATTCCTTAAATCCAAATTCACTATATTCAATTTCAAGGCGCAATATGGCAGTAAATTTTTGAAAGTCAACATTAATTTCCAGCTTAAATTCAAATAGTTAACTATATGGTATTATAGTACCATAAAATAAGTCATTTTAAATAAAAGATTTTTATGATTCAGGTCAGCTTCACATTTTCCCCGAGCCATTTCAGATAGTCGGTACTACCTCCAGTGATGTCCCACTGAACAATACAGGGGGTATCATAGGGGTGGATTTCCTCAATACGGGTTATGACCTTTTCAGCTATATCCTTGCTGGTTTTCAGGAGTATGGCGACCTCGTCATCCTGACATATTTCGCCGTCCCATTGGTAAAGTGACGTCATGACGCCGGATATATTGGCGCAAGCCACCAGTTTTTCCTGCACTAATATGCGCGACAATACCACGGCCTGTGCCTTGTCTGGAACCGTCACATAAAGAGTACAATATCCGGACATCAGCATTCCACCCTGCGCAGGGTAAATAACGCCGCCGACAATGTAATAAGGGCACCGGCCTGATGGGCGGCGGCCAGTGGGATTGGCACCACATGGATCAGGGTCAGCACCCCAAGCACTACCTGCGCCAATATCATAAATAACAGTACATGGCCCGCCATACGTACATTGATATGGGTATCTTTTCTGAGACTTATCCAGACGAAAAGCCCCAAAAACCCAATCAGATATGCCACGATCCGGTGATTAAACTGCACGGTCATAATATTTTCAGAAAAGTTCATATACCATGGGGTCATGGTAAACAGCCCGGCGGGAATAATCTGCTCTGCCATTAGCGGCCATGTATTATATATCATGCCCCCATTGAGGCCCGCCACAAGACCGCCCAACAGGATTTGCACAAAAATCACACAGACCAGAAATTTCACCAGACCAATGGGTCTTTTGTGGGGCCCCTCGCACCGCGTCATAACAAGACCGCTTGCCACCCAGAATATGTAAAGATAAATCAGCACCGCCAGCCCCAGATGCGCCGTCAGGCGGTAATGGCTTACGTCTGGCTGGTCTACCAGACCACTTTTCACCATCCACCAACCCAGACCGCCCTGTAAACCACCCAGGATAAACATCAGCCATAATTTAGGCTTAAGGGATCGTGCTACCTTGCGTTTGAACAGAAAAAATGCAAAAGGAATGAAGAATACCAGACCAATCAGGCGTCCCAGCAGACGGTGGACATACTCCCAGAAGAAAATCGATTTGAATTCCTGCAAGTCCATGCTCTGATTGACTTTTTGATATTCGGGATATTGCTGATAATTGCTGAATTCCTTGACCCATTCGGCCTCATTCATCGGCGGAATGATACCGCTCAGAGGTTTCCAGTTGACCATGCTCAGGCCGGATTCCGTCAGGCGCGTCACCCCACCGACAACCACCATGCAAAAAATCATTATACACACAACAAACAACCAATTTGCAATCTGGCGACTGTTTCTATTATCCTGCAACATTAATGTCCCTGTATTTTTAGTAATATTATTCTAGAGCCTTTCTGGTGTTATTTGAATAAAAAACATACTTAACAATTGATCTAATTTGAAAGGTTTCTCTAACATTTATTAACATTTGCTCTGTAATGTTAAGGAATGGCGAAGTATCCACTTAATTCAGAAATTCTTAAAACCGGATTTTATAATCCATTTTTTCTCGCCTGCTTGCTTGCTTTTCTTGCTCTTGCTGCCTCACCTGTAAACAGTATGGCAATAAATATTGTAGCAAACACATCTATAGAAACTTCAGAAAATAGCTTCCTGAATCAAAATGTCATAACTAACCTGCTAAATACCAATAGAAAAATATATCAGCCTTATGATGATACTATAATATTTTCAGACAACATATATGCCATAAAAAAATATAAGTTACTTTCAGCAATTACAGCGATCATTGAATTTGACAAAAGAAAAACTATCATAGGTTTTGCTGTTATTGACACTTTAAAACTGCCTCTGATCAGGCAAAAAAAATGGAACTTCCATGTCAGTGGAAAAATCAATGCCCCCCAGCAATATGCCGTATTTCCCTATCAGCGTAACCGGTGGAATTTTGAGCATCAGTTCGGCTTTGGGGTAAATTATCAGATCAAGAAAATTTTTCAGCTTTCAGTGGGTGCCTATCATTACCGGATTATCAATAATTTCCTCTATGTAAATCCCGAACAATCATACATCAAAAGCGGTGGCGGCTTTGCCACCTTGCGCTTTGAGTTTTAAAGCTCACTTTTTTTACCCACCGTAAATTTCACATCCAGATCACGCAGCATATAGAGCGTCACACAGGCCGCCAGCATGGGCCAGGCCGCAAAGAACAGCAGACTGATCTTAGTGGTATATTGTTCCCAGGATGAAAAAGTGGACAGGCCGTGGATAATCATAATAAAGCCATAAGTATAGCGTTTCCACATTCCGGCCAGAAACGCCACAATAATAACCATTTCAATAGCTCCAAGAGCCATTATCAGCTGATTGCCTACACCCTCAATAAAATAAAAATGGGCGAATATCCCTGCCCCATGAGCGGGATTAGTTAATTTATCCAGTGTCCAGGCAAACATGACGATGAATACAGACAGGCGCAGTAAAAACAACGACCACTCGATTTTATTCTGCTCAATAGAAATATTTTCATTAGCTGGCATATAATTAATCCTTATTTATTTGCTGAAGCCCGTAACAGATCATAAAAAGACAAGCCAGAAAAGAAAAAAAGTGTATCAGACGGTCAATTATTATTGATTTTAGATGGAAAAGGCTTATTTCAAGTCTTATGGATCAAAGTCTGACATATATCTTAATGATCTGCGCGGCACTTTCATGCGGATTATCGCTCTATAAAGCGCGACAGCCAAAGGAATTGGGCAAATCATGGCATATCCCGTGGAATGGGATTTTATTCTTAAGTTTCTTATCGGTATTACTGCTGGTCCGCCATCAGCTCAGCCTGTCGGGTATTGACCTACCGCCCCGCTAGGTTCGCTGCATCAGCCAAAGCTATCGCCGCCATATTGAAAATACCCTTGGCAGTCGCAGAAGGGGTGACAATATGAACCGGCTGTGCCGCATCCAGTAGAATAGGCCCCACCAATAATCCATTATCAATACTGCGCAGCATTTCAATACAGATATTCGCCGCATCAAGATTAGGAAAAATAAACAGATTAGCGGACCCCTTCAGACGACAGTCCGAAACCATTTTATCCCTAATAGCCTCAGAAAAAGCCGCATCGGCATGCATTTCCCCATCAATCTGCATATGTGGATTCATGTCCTGTAAAATTCGCGCTGCCCGCCGCATTTTCCGGGCTGAAGCTGCTCCTGATGAGCCAAAATTGGAGTGGGACAACAGGGCAATTTTTGGAGTCACCCCGAAATGGCTGACCTTTTCCGCAGCGGCCAGGGTATTTTCCACAATTTGATCCACATCAGGATCAACAGTCATATAGCTGTCGGCAAAGAAAATTGTCCGGCGCGGCAGGATCAGAGTACTGACCGTGGACAGGTTATGGCTTTCGCTTTTTTTGCCTATCACGTCGATAATATATCTCACATGAAAATCAAACCGTCCGTAGGTGCCGCAAATCATGGCATCAGCATCACCCATTCGGACCGCAAGAGCCGCTATCACCGTGGTATTTGTCCTGACGATGGTCCGCGCCGCATCCCTTGAAACCCCCTTGCGGCTAACCAGCGCGTGATATTTCTCCCAGTAATTGCGGTATCTGTCATCTTTTTGTGGATTGATCAGTTCAAAATCCTGGCCCGGAACCAGTCGCAGACCCAGCTTTTCAATCTTCCTCTCAACCACTACCGGGCGGCCAACAAGAGTGGGATGACCCATTTTTTCATCTACCAGCGCCTGCACGGCCAGCAGTACGCTATCATTTTCGCCCTCGGCAAAAATAATCCGTTTGGGATTTTTCTTGGCCTGTTCGATCACTGGCTGCAGCAGAATACTGGATTTAAAGACAAAACTGTCCAGTTTCTCGCGGTATTCACCTATGTCACCAAGAGGACGGGTCGCAACACCGCTGTCCATGGCGGCCTGTGCAACTGCCGGGGCGACTTCGAGGATCAGGCGCGGGTCGAGCGGCTTGGGGATAATATATTCCGGGCCAAATTTCAGCACTTCGCCCTGATAGGCACTGGCCACCTGTTCTGATGATTCCTTGAACGCCAGATCAGCGATGGCCTTGACACAGGCGTGTTTCATTGCTTCATTGATAGTGGTCGCGCCCACATCCAATGCCCCCCTGAACAGGAACGGAAAACACAACACATTATTGACCTGATTGGGATAATCGGAGCGTCCGGTGGCGATGATGGCATCATCCCGAACCTTCTTCACGTCCTCTGGCAAAATTTCCGGGGTTGGGTTGGCAAGGGCCAGTATGAACGGCTTTGCCGCCATGCGTTTCACCATGTCGGGCTTCAATATACCCGGTGCTGACAGGCCGAGAAACACATCCGCCCCACCGATCACATCATCCAGGGTGCGCATGTCAGTTTTGACAGCATATTTATCCTTATAGGGATTCATGTCCTTTTTACGACCCAGATAAACCACGCCCTCAATATCAACAAGGCTGACATTTTCACGACTTAGCCCCATACTGACCAGCAGATCAAGACAGGCCAGTGATGCCGCACCGCCGCCCGTGGCCACCACCTTTACATCCGCCAATTCCTTACCGACTATGCGCAGCCCGTTATAGACCGCCGCCCCAACCACGATGGCAGTACCGTGCTGATCATCATGAAAAACCGGAATATTCATCCGCTCTTTCAGAGCCTTTTCAACGATGAAACATTCCGGTGCCTTGATGTCTTCCAGATTGATCGCGCCGAAGGTTGGCTCCAGTGCGGCAATAGTATCGATCAGCTTTTCCGGGTCATTCTGATCTATTTCGATGTCAAAAACATTTATGCCGGCAAATTTCTTAAACAAAACCGCCTTGCCCTCCATCACCGGTTTCGATGCCAGCGGCCCGATATTGCCAAGGCCCAGCACCGCCGTACCATTGGTGACAACGCCGACAAGATTACCGCGAATGGTCATGTCATTGACCGCCGCCGCATCCTCGACGATGGCATCACAGGCGAATGCAACGCCCGGCGAATAGGCCCGCGACAGATCGCGCTGATTGGACAGCGGCGTCGTCGGGGTTATTTCAAGCTTTCCGGGGGTCGGTTCCCGGTGATAACGGAGCGACGTTTCTTTAAAATTCTCATCAGGCATCGGGCATTGTCCATTCTAATGTGAAGCCACAGCTTAACCCCAAGAGTAGGTTAGTGACAAGTGGGGATTTTGTGCTAAGTTACTCACAACACCACAACAACTTAAACAGTTGATTAATAAACGGAGAAAAACCAGAAATGCGTATGTTGCAAAAATATCTTGTCCTTGTGCTTATATTAATAAGCACCAATAGTTTCGCCGGTGAGCCAACGCCCCCCTTTAATGCGGTTCAGCGAATGTTTTCTGCCATGTCAGCTTTTGATTATCCGGGGATAAGAGCTGCCACTACGGACGATTTTCATATCTTGGAAGCCGGAGAAATCGGGGATGCGGACATACTAATTAACGCAGTCAAATCTGCTGAAAATAGATATAAAGACAAAGGAACTTTCTCTCGCCGTAATTTTTTTAGTGTAATAAGGACAGAAACAAAAAAAGACGTCGTCTGGGTCAGCTATTGGAATAAAGCCGTTTACACCTCGGCTGAGGGCGAAGGCCGCGACGTAATCTGGCTTGAAAGTGCCGTCATGCTCAAGGTCAATGATGAATGGAAAGTACAATTACTTCATTCCACCCCCCTCGGTCCTACTCAAAAACTTCCCGATGATGTGGTGTTGGAAGAATATACCGATTGAGAATACAACCATGATAGTAGCAATAAGAACGACTACTTTCGGCCAAAAGCGGACATTAAAGAAATGTTTGTTTATTTAAGTAAGCTTAACATCTGGTGGGGGATTGTCTTTAATCACGGCTAGCGTATGGCGCTCCGCATAAACATATGCTAACTCTTGGGTTGAAAGTTTTTCTAATTCCATCAAATCTGATGATTTTGCGAACCAATTTAACATTTTTTCCCTTGGCGCATCCTTCATGCTTTCATAAAAGAAACTAAAAAACTCCATAGCAGTTTCACATCTACTTCCCACAGGGGCTATTTTACCGAAAAAAGTTTCAGGGTGTCGCTTATATGCGGCTATTTCAGCATCACTGAGTTCAGCGGTATAAATCGCACTATTCCCGCCATCGGTTTGAAAGATAAGAGTGGCCTTTTTATCCGCCTCACTAACTAGACCGTTCGTTAGCACTCCTATTACGTTATCACTTAACTTGTGGCGAACACCGAGAATGAACCTTCTTTCTGCATTTCCGAAAGAAAACTCCGGAAGTTCACCATCAAAGGTAGATGGTATCGTATATTTTTCAAATGATCCCATCACACTGTGAACATCGGCATGCTTTAATCTGGCTTTATAGCCTGCTGTCAAAGAGGGGAATCTCTTGTACCCAAAATCTTCAATCTTGAATCCATCTGCCAAGAGCGCCCTTTTAGCGCGTTCATCCTGTAAATGTAAATGATAGGGTATGTTTGTAACAAATATATAGGCTGGTGGAGCTAGTTCTCCATTAATTTTTAGGGTAGTTTCTTTTCTACGAATTTTAGAAACTATTTCATCAATGAAGGCTTTCTGATCGTCTATGTACTCTTGACGAATAGCCATATCAATGCAAACTATCCGATGATAGGATGCATTTTTCTTTAATGCCTTATATAACTGGTTTCCAATGGCGAAATTTTCTTTAAGGGGGGCCCTACTTTTCGCCTCTACCGAATAACATGCCCCGGAAGGAGCTTTCGCCGTAAATTCACAATGGGTTGTTGTCGGGTCTTGTTCATTTTCTAGGCTAAGTTCAAACCCCGCTAAAATGAACCAAGCTGCAACATGTGTTTCATATAAAGCAGAATAGAAATGATCATTATTTTTTAAACGTTGCAGAAGATGTGATTGAACTTCTACATTGTGGGCAAGTAGATACAAATTATA
>JAJFIP010000194.1 GCA_021774875.1 Emcibacter sp. | reverse complement strand
TTTTTCGATAAATTGAAAAAATGGTCCCAATGCTGACATCCACATCAACGTTAGAAGAACCGTCGAGGGGATCCATCATAAATATGTAATTTCCCGCCTGTTCTTTGGGAATAATGACTGGTTCTTCCTGTTCCTCGGATGTGATCGCGCAAACGGTTCCCGATTGGCCCACCAGTTTACAAAAGGTGTTATCAGCCAATTCATCGAGTTTTTGAACCTCTTCCCCGTGAACGTTTATTTTTCCTGTAAGGCCGAAAATACTTTCGCCGATGCCAGCACCGTTTACCTCTAGAGACACTATTTTTGCGGCTACTAGAATTTCATTCATTAAACCGGTGAAATTCCCTGTGGCACCATCTGCAAGTTTTTCCTGGCTACGAATAAACTGAACTAATGTTGTTTTTTCCATAATTCTTCCTGCTCAACCATTTCCAGGTTGGATCAATATTTACTGGTTTTCTCATTTCGGGCAGTACCCGGAAACATCTGAAATCAACACTGCAACAACAGGAACCCTTGGAAGAGGGAGCCTTAAGGCATTGAAACTCAGAACCCAGGTACTCTGGAGAGAAGCGAATTCTACCCTAATTGAGAAAGAACATCAAACGCTGTTGTATTTCAATTTATTATTAAAAATAGTGAGGAAATGAGGACTAAATAAAATTTAAGAACATTTAGAAGAAAATAACGGTTACCAAATTAGCTTATCCATTGATACATCTCTCATTTACCCAATCTGGAGGAAAGCTAATCGATTCTAACCAGGATTTTAATTTCATCAGGATATCGGGTGAATTTAATTTCCCTGGAAAAGTGTTTCTTCTTTTCGGAGCCCATATGCTCAGAAAATTCACGTTTCCCCACCAATAATCTCGGCCTCGGGATTGCCAGGTCATTCGCAATATTGAACCCACGAATTTCTACTACAACATCGGCTGGACTATCACTATTTTTTTCAAGGTCATAGCCAACCCGACATGGCCGTTGTTCACAATTCCATTCAATATTAGTCACTATGGGGGGCTGAGATGCCCTGAAATCAAAAACCAAGGGTAAGCAGAGGGTAATGCCCACCAAAAGAAGAAACCATTTAGATCCTTTTAACGTTTTTCTCATAAACCCAGGAAATAAAACCGAGACTTCTCGGTTGAATATAATGTGAACTTGGTTCCTCTGAAACAGACCTTCATGCTTGGGTTTGGAAAGTTTAGTAAAACCTCAACCAACTCTCGAGGGAGCAGTTTACCTTCCAAACTATTTGTCCTTATGCATTGAATCATTTATTTTCGCCCATTGAAAAAAAGCTTCGTGAACAAAGGGAAAGGCCATAACCTGTTAATTTATAAAGATATAATTTCATTTTTCGCCAATTTCCATTCCAATTTATTTGGTTCATATTATTCCATGAAGGCACATTAGACACAACCAAAGGTAAACTTTCCCCCCTTAAAATCACTCAAAAAAGAATCAATCAACTGTTTTAAAGCCCTTTTACAGAGTTTCAATTAAAATTTCAGGGAATCAACTACAACGTCTAATGGCCATAAACAACTGTTCTTTAAGTGTTAACGAGGACAATGGGTTGTTATAATCTGTGAAAAATTTGCGTTACCCCCAAGCCTTTGTAGGGGAAACCGGGAGTGTATGATTTTATAAACTTAACTAAAAAATCCACCAACAATTTTTGTCATTATTTTTTTCCTCGAAATAAAAAGCTGTCTCAAATTATCTCCTCCCCCCTTAACCAACCTTTTATCATACGTTTTACTATTTTTAGGTTGATTTTTTAATCTCATGAACCCAATTGGCATATTAATTGCTCTGTAAACCATTAGTTGCATGGAACGTTTTTTAGATTAAATCAACGTTCAATCTTTCAGGAGAAACTAAAATGGAATTCTTAAGCGGCCTCTCATTCTCAATCCCCTTTAACTATGTTTTGCTGATTGTTGGCATCATGTCACTAACCATTATCTGGGGAAAACATAAACTTGGCCTTCTGGCCGTTGCAGGTACTTTGGTCCTATGGGCGGTAGAAGCTAATAGCGCCGGGGTGGTCCAAATGATCCAGAACAGTTCCACAGGAATGTTAGCGGCCTTATCAATTGTGCTGAGCATGTCCATTCTGGTTGTCATGGTCTTTAAGGACCAAGGTCACTAGAGCGAGGAAAAAACGATGTCTGAAATGCAGCTCAATATACCGTTAACCCAGCTTTTGTCGGTGCTTTCCCTGATTTGTTTATGTTTACTCATGGGCCGCCATAAGCTTGGGCTGATGACAGGCTACATGGCCTGTCTTTACTGGGGGTATTTAGGGAATATGCAGGCATTGATTCCCACACTGGGTGGAAATACCTCAGGACAGATAATGTATTTAGGCGGCGGCCTGATTTTATCCCTTGGCGGCGTCTATCTTCTTATGCAACCGGAAAAGTAATCTCCTCGTAAAATTCACTCCAGCTTGGATTTCTTCACTCAAACCCTGATAATAAGATTTTTGTCTTATTGAAAGTTTCTGCAAATCAATCTCCAACAATTAGTCAGGGAGCTGTTGAGGTTTGCCCAAAACTCTGGATTCCTATAAAGCCGTATTTTTTGACGTCGGAGGTACGCTGCTCACAGTTCACCCTTCAGTTGGGGATGTGTATGCTGAGCAGGCCAGGCCTTTTGGTTTCACAGGTTCGGTGGATGACCTCAATCTCCATTTTCGAAAGGCTTGGAAGGATCTAGGAGGCATGGAATCGCTTGGGCAACAAAAGGGCCTAGAGGTTGAACGAGGCTTTTGGCGCAGTGTGGTTCAACGGACCTTCGATGCCACGGGAGGTCTGGATGATTTTGAGACCTGTTTTGAAAATATTTACGAAGCTTTCAGAAGTCGGGATGCCTGGCGACTCTATGAAGATGTTATCGCGTCGCGTTTAGTCGAACGACTCAAGGAAAAGGGCGTTGTACTGGGTATCGTTTCCAATTGGGATTCGCGCCTTAAGGAAATCCTCGACAACCTTGAAATCGGGCATCAGTTTGACTTCATCCTCGCCTCTACTGTAATTGGCTCCGCCAAACCCGATCCTTTGATATTTGAAAAGGCACTCCAATTGAGTGGTGTTTCCGCAGATGAGGCACTCCATATTGGAGACGAACCGGCAACGGATATCACAGGTGCAAAGGCTCTTGGCATTGATGCCATTCTGATCGATCGCAAAAACCGCTACCCGGATTGTGACGCGACTACCATTCGTTCCTTTATGGAACTTGTTTAGCAGTAACTGAGGGATGTTTTAAAGACCTTTTCCGCCACCACTCCCATCCCAGCAAAAGGTAAAATGGTAGGTATTCTACCCAGGGGATCCACCCTATATATTCCGGCATATCCTGATAATCAAAATAAAACTCCATGTAATAAAGCCCCATCAATCCGGTCAATAGCAGCCATGAACGACCCGGGAAAAAGCACATAAAGGGGATGACCCAGCTCAGGTACCAGGGATTTTGTACCGGGCTCAATAAAAAAATCAGGGCCATGATAATAAACAGGTGACGGAGGCAGTCGAGGGAAGGGTGTTCTTCTTTTTTCTCCTCAAAAGGAGCTTTCTGTATTAGCAGAAAAGACCAGACCCCCACCAGAATCAAGGCAACCGTTCCCTTTGCCCATAGAGAAGGTTCGTCATATGAAAGTCCCACAGGGCCTTTCGGCGCGATCCCGGCAACATCCCGATAAAACCAGACCAGTATCGCGAATATACTGTCGTTGCTTTGCCAGTAGGTGCTGAATGATTTCAAACTAGAAAACACCCGGGAGCCAATATCCAAAAAGGGTAAATAACAAAACCCAATGGCTCCCACGAAAACAGCCGTACTGGTTACGATGTTAGACGTGCTGTTTCCGTATCTTCTCCATTGTTCTCGCAAAAAAAAGGGAAACAAAACCGCTGGATAAAGTTTCCCGAGAACACTTAAAGCCAGAAAAAAATTCGCCGCTAAAAACCGGGACTTGACCAGAAAATAAATCGCCCCGGTTAAAAACCCGATACCAATAATATCCAAATGGGTTGAATTGAATGTTTCCTTTATGATTAGGGGCGACCAGAAATAGATAAGGACCAGGGTTTTCTTTTTCCCAAGGGCTCCTAGTGTTAATAAAATAAAAACCGCGGCCATCAAATCAAATGCCAGAAACCCCAGGCGCATGGCGGGAATGCTATCAGATTGCAATTGGTAAATAGTGCGAAAAACGTACTGCGCCATTGGTGGATAAATGGTCGGAAGGGCAGGGTGATTGATCCTTTCCATGAACACAAGGGACCGATCACTCTCCCATTTCAGAGTGGCCAGGCGCTCCAACTCACGTATGCTGCTCGCGTCATAAGTTGAACGGAATTTTGATGGTTCCCTAATCATAAATTGTTTAAAGTATGTCACCTGATCAGGCGAATATTTATAGGGATTGATTTGGTTGCCAAATGTTTTCCCATCCCAAAGATAACGATAGATATCATCTTCTTGAATCTGGTGTGAGGGAATAAGAATCGCCCGAAAGGCGAGCCCCAACACAAAAATGATTATGAGAGATCGAGAGTCTGCCTTGGCCTTCAGCGTCCAGTAGACAGAAAAAGAATATAAAATGAAAAGACACCCATAAAGGAGCAGATATTCCACTATCGGACGACGAACATAACCTTCTCCCCAATTAAACTCCTTGGAAAGATACGT
>JAJFIP010000193.1 GCA_021774875.1 Emcibacter sp. | reverse complement strand
CCCCTGATACGCCGTTTTGTGCCGGACGTGGAATTTATCACCCGTCCACGCTTTTCCGAACTGCTCTATACCGATCCGAAAAAGCTCAGTCGCCTGCATCCCCGCACGGCTCTGGTGACATTTTCAGCCCATAATGTTTATGGCTATGCGGAAATGCTGCGCCGCGCCAAGGGCGGGGTCGCGGTGGTCATGGGCGCACTCAGTCCCCGGACCCGCAACAAACAGGTCGAATTGTATCAGAATGGTGACGTGGATTTTCTGGTGGCAACGGACGCCATTGGCATGGGGCTGAATATGGATATTGATCATGTCTGTTTTGCCGGGACCGCAAAATTTGACGGGCGGCGTATGCGCAGCCTCACTGCTCCCGAAGTAGCTCAGATTGCGGGCCGGGCAGGGCGGTATATGAATAATGGTACCTTTGGCTGTCTTGTGGATGGGGCGGATATGCAGACCGGACTTAGTGATGAGATGGTCTATGCGGTGGAAAATCATCAATTTGCCCCGCTTACCGTGCTTCAATGGCGCAACACATCGCTTGATTACAGCCATCCGGGCGCACTGATTCGTTCTCTTGATGCTGTTCCGGAGCAAAAAGGGCTGAGCCGCACTCAGGAAAATATTGATTTGACGTCATTGCGTCAATTGATAAATGATGGCGAAATCAGGCCTCTATTAGGTGGTCCGGCAGCCCTGAAAAGCCTATGGCATGTCTGTCAGATACCCGATTTTCCAAAGATTTCAGTCGAGGAACATATCAGGCTCTTGTCCCAGATATATCGGCAGACTTCTGCCGATGAGGGCGTGCTAGACCCGGACTGGCTTAAAGGAAAGATTAGCCCGCTTGATAATTTAAAAGGCGATGTGGATACGCTTTCTTCACGAATTGCCCATATAAGGACCTGGACCTATATTTCGCACCGCGCCATATGGTTTGATGATGCAAAATATTGGCAGGAATTAACAAGAGATATTGAAGATCGCCTGTCAGATGCGTTACATGAACGTCTGACACATCGTTTTGTCGATCGGCGTATGTCCCATCTGATGCGGGAATTACGCCTAAAGGGAAGCTTAATGGCAAATATTGAAGACGACGGCAGTATATATGTAGAAGACCATTTTATCGGCACGCTGGAAGGATTCCAGTTTACCGAGGATGCATCCGCATTTGGCGAAGACAGCAAGATACTTCGTGCTGCTGCCGATAAGATACTAGTGCAGGAAATCAATGATAAAGCCGATGAACTGAATCAGGCAGCGGATGGGGAGTTGAGCCTGATCCTCGGCGATCCGATGACCCGCTCAACCATCAACTGGCGCGGTATAGCCATCGCCAGGGTCGAGAAGGGTGAAACCATACTGACCCCCAAGGCAGTGGTGACCCCGACCCCTGTTCTGCAAGGGGATGTTCTGAATATTGTCCAGAACCGCCTTGACCGTTGGCTGGCAAGTCATGTGGGAGAAATACTGGCGCCTCTTTTTGCCCTTCAGGAAGCTGTTAATGGTGCCAAGGATGCTGAAGGCAAAGATATTATCGACGGCATGGCACGCGGCATCGCCTTTCAGATGGTGGAAAAGCTTGGCACTATTCCGCGCCGCCTGATCGCCCGGGATTTTCGCGGTGTGGAGCGGATAGGCCGCTTTCAGATGAAGCAGCTTGGCATATGGCTCGGTTCGGCCAGTCTTTATATCCCCAGCCTGTTAAAGCCTGCTCCGGCGGGCTTGCGTCTGTTTCTATGGGCATTGTTTAATGATATGGACCGCTTGCCGGATATTCCTGTAGCGGGGCTATGCACCATTGCCATTGACCAGAAAGCCCCGCGCAGCTTTTATGAGGTGTCCGGCTATCGGGTAGTGGGCAAAAATGCGGTCAGGCTGGATATGCTGGAACGACTGGCTAATGCGGCTCGTGAGACTTCCCTGAAAGGCCCGTTTCCGGCTGATGCTGACCTGATGAGCCTTGTGGGTACCAGTGGCGAAGATTTTATCGAGATAATGGCTTATTTGGGCTATGTCAGTAAAGAATATAGCCCGGAAGAAGCGGCAAAAATAGCCGAAGACCGTGCCACCAAAGAAGCCGAAGAAGCCCCTAAAGAAGAAACAAAACCGGTTACCGCTGAAGAAGTAAAGCCCGAAAAGGCGGAAATTCCGACTGAAGAGACTATTGTAGAGGAAAAACCCGAAGAATCATCCAAGCCTGAAAAAATCTTTCTGTTCAGCCATCAGCCTTACCAGAAACCGCAACAGCGTGGCCCCAATAGACCATTTAAAGACAAAACCAAAGGCAAGCCAGTGGGGGTAAAGAAAATTACTGGTAAAAAGAAACCGGCCCGAAAGACCGTAGTACTTGATCCCCATAGTCCTTTTGCCGCCTTGGCTGGGCTGAAGGATCAGCTCAAGTCAAAGAAATAATGGAAAATCAAAAACCAGGAACTCAGAGAATAGACATCTGGCTCTGGCATGCCCGTTTTTTCAAGACACGATCCCTATCAACAAAAATTTGCCGAGCGGGGAAGGTTCGCCTCAATGGACAGAAAATCACCAAGGCCAAGACATCGGTTATGGTAGGCGATGTCCTGACCTTTCCACAGGCCAAAATCATCCGTATAGCAAAGGTTTTAGCCTTTAATACGCGCCGTGGTCCGGCCCCTGAAGCACAAGCGCTTTATCATGATATGACACCGCCGCCGGAAGAAATTCTAAAAATCGGGAAATCCAGAGTTGCCCGCCGGGATAGGGGGGCGGGTCGTCCAACAAAGTCCGAACGCCGAGCCACTGATAAATTGAAAAATATATTTCCTGATTGATCTGATCCTCCTTACTATGTCATGCTGACTAAAATATTTTCTGGAGGTGACATGGGTAAAATCCTAATTTTTTGGCTATCCGTATTCTCAATAATATTATCTGCAGGGCTTGCACATGCTGAACCTCGGAAACAGGAAGTCGTAAAAAATATCACTCTTCTCCATGCGGGGACTTTACTGGCTGTACCGGGTCAAAAGCCCCTGCTGGAACAAACCATCGTTGTCGAAGGCAATCAGATCAAGGGAATTCATCCGGGCTATATCACGGCGGCGAGCCTTATGATGCCCTATGCGCGGGTCATTGACCTGAAGGATAAGTTTGTCATGCCGGGTCTGATGGATATGCATGTCCATCTGACCAAGATGATGGACACGGATATAGAGGCCGATGATATGGCACTGGAGGGTGTCATCAGTGCTAAAAAAACCCTGATGGCTGGCTTTACCACCGTGCGGGATATTGGGGCGATTGGCAACACTATTTTCAAGCTTCGTGACCGTGTTAAGCAAGGTCAAATTGATGGCCCGCGCATTTTTGCCGCTGGACAAATTATCAGGGTCGGCCCGCAGGACACAGGGCTGGAATGTAATGGCCCGGAAAGTTGTCGGCGGACTTCCCGCGAACTGATCAGCAATGGTGCTGACTGGATTAAAATTTATGCTTCCTGTAGTGGCAGTAGCCTATGCTCCCATCAGAACGGCGCCCCTATGTTTTTTGAAGATGAAATTGAGGCCGTGGTCGCAGTCGCCAAAAAATATGGCATTAAGGTGGCGGCTCATTCGCACCCGCGCGACAGTGCATTATTTGTACTGAAATATGGGGTGTCCTCTATTGAGCATGGGTCTTTCATGAATGATAAGGCGTTAAAGGCCATGAAAAAGCAGGGGGTTTATTTAGTACCCACTGTCTCTGTACATGACCTGCTGGAAAATCTAAAACGGGACGGCAAGGTCAAGGGGCCTATGCTGGCGCATAACGATACCTTCCTGAAACTGCATCCTGGAACCATAATGAATGCCTATAAAAGGGGTGTCAAGATTGCCGCGGGCAGTGATGCGGGGATTGTACCCCACGGCAAGAATTATCGCGAGCTGGAGCGTTATGTTGAATTGGGTATTTCGACCTCGGACGCCCTGATGATGGCAACAGTGAATGGTGCTGAACTTCTGGATAAGACACAAGAACTGGGTACAGTGGAAGCCGGGAAATATGCTGACATCATTGCCCTGTCTGCAGATCCCCTGCAGGATATACATAATATCGAAAAAGTTATCTTTGTGATGAAGAATGGCCGAATTTATAAAAAAGAATAATTCTACCTATATCTTAAAGCATCGTTAAATTTCTTATTCTATACTATCGCCACTTTTGACAGGATTATTCAACTTTCGGGACCTGTGATGACCAGCCCAGCAAAGCTTCTTTTACTGGCCATATGTACTGCCGCATTGATCGCTCATTTTGGTGATAAACTCGCGGCGATTACCGGCGATATGGCTGGCAGCCGAATGAAGGCGGAACCGCAATCCGCTAATAGTCAGGTCTATGCTAAAACCACTAATGGATATTATGGCGGCGAGGTTTATATTGCCATGAGCCGGGATGGCCATTATTGGGCGACCCTTGAAGTAAACGGGACACCGGTACGCTTTGTGATAGATACCGGGGCCAGTCATGTTTCCCTGAGCTATGAAGATGCAGAGATGGCTGGGCTTGACCCGTCAGGGCTGAATTATGACCGGGCTTTCAAGACCGCAGGCGGGATAAGCCGCAAGGCAATTGTTACTCTTGATCGTATTACTCTGGACTCCATCCAAATATCCAATATTTCAGCCTCTGTCTCACAGCCGGGCCAGATAAATGTATCCCTGCTGGGGATGAATTTTCTCAATAAACTGTCTGGTTTTAATGTGGAAAACAGAAAAATGATTTTAAGGCCTTAATCCCTCACTTTAATTCTCCTGTTACTTTAATATTGACACCGTAAACATTAAGGTGGATAATCATAGCCATTCAGGTTGGGAGGCCTGATAGCAGGATCAGTAAATTTGGGAGTTTTATTTGAATAAATGGTGTTGCCCTGAGGGCAGAAAATCATATCATCATGGTAATCTTCGTGAAACATTGATTGAGTCCGCTCTGGATATACTGAAAGAGGGGACATTGGACGATCTGAGCCTGCGGGCTCTGGCGCGTAAGGCTGGTGTATCCCAGACCGCACCTTACCGTCATTTTGAAGATAAGGAAGCCCTGATTGCGGTGCTGAAGGAAGAAGGTATGCGCAAGCTGGGCGAAGGCATGAAGGAGATTATGGAGGCTGAACCGGACCCTTTGGTACGTTTGCAGAAGCTTGGCATGAGATACGTGGAGTTTGCAGATGTTTTTCCGGCCCACTTCAAGGTTATGTTCGAATATGAATTGAGCGACTACGATAAATATTGCGCTCTCCATGAGGTTTCTGATAATAGTTTCGAATGTCTTCAGCAGACAGTGAATGAATGTCTGGCCCTACCAAACGCGCGAAACATTGATCCCTCAGTGGCACAGTTTGGTGCCTGGTCTATGGTTCACGGGCTGTCGGTATTATTGATGAATCAGTCTTTGATGAAGCATATGAAAGAAGGTCACTTTGTTGATTTGGGGGAGAGAAATCAAATCGCGGAGCAGGTGACAGGATTTTTTAGTGCATCACTTGTAAAATAAGGAATTACCCAGTGTCTATATTGAAACGATTGGGCAGTATGCTCAAGGGAGAACCTGTTGCGGAAGCGCAGAAAGTCGAAAATGAGAAACTGGCTGCGGCAGTCCTGATGGTGGAAGTTGCGGCCAATGATGGCCAGATTTCACGCGTCGAGCGTGAACATATTTTGCATCTTCTGGAAAATAAACTTGGCTTGCCGGCGGCAGATGCGCTCGAGCTTTTTGTCGAAGCGATTGCGACCCAGAATGATAGCAACCATATTCTGAGTTTTACCCGGCAAATTAAACATCATTTTGATGAGGCTGGACGGGAACATATTCTTGAACTGTTGTGGGAAGTGGTCTTTGCCGATGGGGTTGAAGACCATTACGAAAGCAACTTGCTGCGTCGGGTAACAGGATTGCTTTATATCTCTGATAAAAGAAGCGGCCATATCAGAAAAAAAGTCAAGGCCAGAGCAGAATCTAATTAACAGCGACAATTTTTTCTGAAAAGTCCGTTTTTTAGTGTTTTTTTGGTTGTATCCTGTTTGATAGATGTTTATGCAGGTTTGTGGACATGATTTGTCCCGATTCAGGGTGATAAGTATAAGGAGAAGGCTGTGACCTATTTAGTCACTGAAGCATGCATCAAATGTAAATATACCGACTGTGTGGAAGTCTGTCCGGTAGACTGTTTTTACGAAGGGGAAAACATGCTGGTGATTAATCCTGACGAATGTATTGATTGCGGCGTTTGTGAACCTGAATGTCCTGCGGAAGCTATTCTGCCTGATACGGAAGATGGTCTGGAAAAATGGTTTGAGATCAACGAGAAATATGCGGCTGTCTGGCCTAATATTACCGAGAAAGTTGAACCGTTACCAGGCGCTGATGATGCCCAGAATGAAGAGAACAAGCTTGACGCGTTAAGTGAAAAACCTGGTGCCGGCACCTGATTTCTGCTGAAATAATTACCTTCAATTTGTAGCTAATTCCAAATATTGCCTGAAAAGCAGCCCTGCATTGCGGGAGGCACTGCTATTTGTAGGTGTATTTTACATAAAAATATGTTATATTGTACAGATTATAGAATATTTGAGCATGTTTTTTAAGGCGTTGTTTCAAATGATTAAACCCGGATGAGAGGGTTTTAGATGTCGGTTCTTTAGGGATTTGGCATATGGTTTGTTTGCGAGTCTTGCGTTTTTTAAGGTTTTATTTACCATAATTTTAACATATTTTTTCTTATTATGGTTTGGAACTCGAGCTAGATTTTGAACGCATTATCAATGGCCTCTCATGCTTGTGTAATTAAATTAAGAATATTGCGAAATCTAATATTTCGCGCCCAGTTTGGAGTTATAAACATAAAATGGCTAAAGAAAAAAAATTGGCCTTTGAGGTAGATGAACATATAGTTTACCCAAAGCATGGTGTTGGGATTATCACGGAAATTAGTGAGCAGGAAATTTCAGGGATGAGTCTGGAACTTTATGTTATCCGGTTTGAAAGTGAAAAAATGACACTTCGGGTTCCGACAAATAAGGCTGAACCTTCGGGCATGAGGAGCTTGTCAAGCCCTGTGGTCATGGATAAGGCCTATACCACCCTGAAAGGTCGGGCCCGTGTAAAACGCACAATGTGGAGCCGCCG
>JAJFIP010000192.1 GCA_021774875.1 Emcibacter sp. | reverse complement strand
CATTGAAAACAAATGGTGCACCCGACAGGATGAAAAAGAGAACTGGGTGATTATTGTTCAACGCCTAAGTAAAAGTATATGAATATGTATATTTTTATACTGAACAAACAAAAAAAGGCTGGGCGAACCCAACCTTTAAATTTTATGACATAAATCGTGTTAACGAGTTGCCAAGATTTTTGAGTAGCTACACTCAATAAATATATTGCATCCCCCACAACCATAAGTCAATATAAAATTCACAATAGAAATTTTAAGGGGAATTAATATGGCATGGCGTTTAGCATTAGATATGGGAACCAATTCTTTAGGATGGTCGGCTTTTGCCTTAAATCATTCTGGGCAAGTGGAAAAATTAAAAGATTCAGGGGTCAGAATTTTTTCTGATGGTCGAGAACCTTCAAGTAAAGACCGGGTTGGAGAAAGTTTAGCCGTTGAAAGACGGCTTGCGCGCGGCGCACGGCGAAACCGTGATCGTCGATTACACCGACAGCGGCAATTGATAGAACGTTTTGTTCAGCTTGAACTTATGCCAAAGGATCAGGCAGAGAGAAAGGAACTTGAAAAACTTGACCCCTACTTGTTAAGATCCGAAGCCTTAGATAGAAACTTAACATCTTATGAGTTAGGCCGTTGCTTGCTACACTTCGGTAAAAGGCGCGGTTTCTTATCAAATCGGAAAAGTGATGGTGACGATGAAGAAACGGGCAAAATCAAACCAAAAATTTCTGAGCTACGAAAAGAATTAGGCGGCCAAACTCTCGGGCAATGGCTTCATAAGCGGCAACAAAACGGATTGTCTACTCGGTTTCGGGGCGAAGATGGTGACCTTTATGCTGATCGCGCTATGTATCTGCAAGAGTTTGACAGGATACGTGAGAAGCAAAAAGACCACCATAAGATATCGACTTTAGACTGGGACGACTTACGAAATGGCAATAAATCTCAAGGCTTTGATGGCATATTTTTTCAAAGGAAGTTAAAGCCTGTGGAAAAAGGGCGTTGTGAGTTCTTCATTGAGGAGTATCGCGCCCATAAAGACCTGCCTATTGCCCATGAGTTTCGTATTTTGCAAGAGGTTGGCAACCTTCAATATTATGACGAAAATCAGGAAAAACACGACCTCAACCCTAAACAACGAGCGATATTACTTAAAACCTTAAATACCCAGAAAACAATTGCGTTCAATTCTATTCGGAAATTAAAATCTGATAGCATTCTTATTTTTCCTCGAGGATGTTTGTTTAATCTGGAAACAGGCCCACGTGATAAGTTAAATGGTAATGCTACGGCTGTAGAAATGCGAAAGCCTGAAATCATGGGGAATGCTTGGGATGAAATATCGGCTGATCAACAGAATGACATTATAGAGTTGTTGCATGATGCTACTGATGATGATCAACTTATTCAAGACTTGATTTCTGGATTTTCATTTACAGAAAAACAAGCAAAAGCCGTTAGCAAATTCAAACTTTCTTCTGCTACAACACATCTCTCACGAAAATTTATGGTGCGTTGTGCTGTTATCATGAGAGAAGATAACTTGGGCTATGATGCCGCTGTCAGCGAGGTTTATGATGATGACGGGGTTTTCTTTCATCATAGCAGATATGACGTTGAGAAACTACTAAATGAACTTCCCTATTATGGGGAAGTTTTAAAAGGTAGTGTCATAGGCGGTAAACCCACAGATTATAACGCAACCGATAACCCAGAACAGCATTACGGTAGGATTAATAACCCCACGGTGCATGTTGCGCTAAATCAGCTCAGGAAACTAATAAACCGCTTGATTGATCGATTCGGCCCACCTGCGGAAATACATGTTGAACTGGTGCGTGATTTAAAGAAAACAGCTTATGCGCGAGATAAAATTGCCCAACAGAATAAGAAATTCGCCAAGGCCAATGATGGCAGAGCTATTTTATATCGTGAACTGAATGGCGGGCGCGACCCTTCTGGATTAGACCTGAAAAAGATTCGCCTTTGGGAAGAATTGGGATCAGATCAATTCACTCGCCATTGCCCCTTCACGGGCAAGGTTATTTCAGCGGCCATGCTTTTTAATGGTGAGGCTGAAATTGAACATATCCTTCCTTTTTCCCGTACCTTGGATAATGGCGCCGCAAATCTTACCATTGCCATAAGGCAAGCTAACCGATTGAAAGGAAATAGAACACCCTATGAGGCCTTTGGCCATGATCAACATGCGGATCAGGGTATGATTTGGCGTGATATCGCAGAACGGGCGAAATCACTTCCCAAAAACAAAAGATGGCGTTTTGACGAGGATTCCATGGACAGGTTTGAAAAAGAGGGTGGCTTCCTCGCCCGTCAATTAACCGACAATGCCTATATTTCCAAAGTTACAAAACGTTACCTAAGCCATATTTGTGATCAAAATAAAATTGCCACCATCCCTGGCGGCTTAACCGCCATGATGCGGGGGAAATGGCACTTAAATAGCCTACTGGGCGATCATAATTATAAAGAACGCAATGACCACCGTCATCATGCCATTGATGCCTTTGTGGTAGGGCTGACCGACCGTTCTATGCTTCAACAGGTCTCAAGCCAAACTAAAAGAGGAACAGATGATCGTGTGCATATTGATTTGCCAGACATCTCACCTTTGCGAAATCAGCTTAAGGAAAGTCTGAATAATATGATCATTTCTTATAAGCCCGATCATGGCATCAATGGTAAAATGTACAAGGAAACAGCTTACGGCATTGTCTTAGCTGAAAAACAGGATGCAGATCTTAAAGGTTATGACCTTGTCACCCGAAAAAAAATCGCGGCCCTTACAGCAAAAGAAATCGGCGCAATTCGTAACACAGGATGGCGCAAACTTGTTGAACAGCATGTGTATGAGGCAAAGGCCAATGGTATAAAGCTGGACAAAGCCTTAGCCGATTTTGGCAAGGAAAATAACATCAAAACCATACGTATTTTGGTTTCAAATCAGTCTGCTATTGCCATTCCCTCTGCCCCCTATAAGGCATATGCCCCAGACTCATATGTTTGTGTTGATATTTGGCAATTGCCAAAGGGCAAAGCGGGCAAATGGAAGAAAGGTGAATTTGACTGGAAGGGAGCCTTTTGGTCCTATGCGGATTGTAAGGGGAAAAACCCAGATAAAAATGATGGTCAAATTGACGAAAAACCCATTCATCCTGCGGCCAAATTCATCACAAGGCTTTTTAAAAATGACATCATTGAAATAGAAGAAAATGGGCAGGCTAAAGTCATGCGTGTTGGCGGTTTTAGTACAACAAATAACCTAATCGATCTGCGTAACCAATATGACACCGAAGGAAAACGGCAGTTTATTTCCATTAATATATTGAAAGGTAATTTTAAAAGAAAATTACATCTTCATGCGGATGGGCAGATAAAGGGGTAACTTATGGTCACACAAGTTGTTGAAATTGCCGAAGACGGTAATCATTTATCAAAATACCGTGGCTTTATGGTTGTAAAACGGGATAGGGCAGAAATTGGGCGTATCCCCCTTGATGACATGACGACCCTCATATTATCCGCCCATCAAATTACCTTGTCCAAAACGCTCATCATGGAATTGGCCGAGCGTACAACCCCCATCATTACCTGTGGCAAGAATTATCACCCCCTTGCCCTATCACTACCCTATGATAGCCATTTTGACCAGACGGCCATCCTTTGGGCACAAATTGACTGTGGCCTTCCGCTGGCCAAAAGAATTTGGAAATCGGTGGTGCAGGAGAAAATCTTAAATCAGAAAAACACCCTTGAATTTTTTGATGTTTCGGCCTCAATATTATCTGAATTTGATATTTTAGCCAGACGAGTAAAATCCGGTGACCCAGAAAATATGGAAGCCCAAGCCGCTAGGCTTTATTGGAAATCCCTATTTGGGCAGGATTTTAAACGCGATAGAGATATTGGTGGTGAAAATAGTCTTTTGAACTATGGCTATAGCATACTGCGTGCCGCGACCGCGCGGGCCATTTGCGGGGCGGGGTTAACACCCGCCCTTGGCATCCATCACCATAACCGCAAGAATCACTTTGCCCTTGTGGATGACCTTATGGAACCTTACCGGCCATTGATTGATAAAAATATACGCGACCTTATGGATCAGGGGGAAATAGACATAAATCCTTTAACGCCAGAAGTAAAGCAACAGCTTACCAAAGTTCTGGATATGGACGTGCAATTGGAAAAAGGTCTTTCAACGGTAATGAATTCAATGCACCGCATGGCGCAAACTTTTGTTTCCAGTTTACATAATAAGAAAAATCAGCTTGAGTTTCCTCAATTTAAAAGAACAGGAGAGCTGATTTAACCGTGATTCGAGAACAGAAATATTGGTTAAGTGGATATGATATTTTGTGGATGCTTGTAATGTTCGACTTGCCTGTGGTGGAAAAATCCGACCGTCGGGCCGCGACTCAGTTCCGTAATTTTTTACTGGATCAGGGATTTGCCATGGCCCAATATTCAGTCTATTATCGTATGGTGTCGGGTAAGGATAGAGGCCAAACCATGGAAAAGCGCATTCGTGAGAACCTCCCCGAATATGGTTCCGTACAGATTTTAGCCATTACCGACAAACAGTATGAAAACATTAAGGTTTTCAATGGGAAACGATATGAAAAGACAGAAAAAAGACAACAATTATTGTTATTTTAGCTTTAATTTAACGGCATTTAAAAGAAGAAAAGCGTTAACAAATCAATCTTTTCAATCTGTTAACGCCTATCTATTGTAGCTATTCAAAAATCTTGGTCAACCCGCAACTAGTTGTTGCAACCGCAGCCGCCACGGTCGATTGTAGCTATTCAAAAATCTTGGTCAACCCGCAACAGCAGGTGGCGGCTAATACCAATACCCTGAATTGTAGCTATTCAAAAATCTTGGTCAACCCGCAACTGTAATTCACAGTGCCGCTCATAAAGCTGAATTGTAGCTATTCAAAAATCTTGGTCAACCCGCAACTATCACAACTACGGATTTTGGA
>JAJFIP010000191.1 GCA_021774875.1 Emcibacter sp. | reverse complement strand
GTCAGGACTGTCGAAGTAATGCTTGTCGCGAACAAACATTACTTGGCAACACCCTTCCCAATGGAATGCCCCAGTTGGAACCACAATTGCATCTGACTCTTGTCGCAGAATGACTTGGCCAGTACCAAATGTCTCGTTACGAAGCCGTCCGTCTGGATTCGGCAGCACAGCCCGAATTTGGACCATTCTCGTTTTTGGATCAGCCGAAGTGCTAATCCAATCAAGCTTACTTACAACCTCATGGTGGCTACCATCGGCACGGAAGCGGACGGTCTGGCCAATCGCAAGCTGTTCCATGTGTTCTAAGGAAATATTCAGCGTCAGCCACATCTGGCTAATATCCGCCAAGCGAAACAAAACACGCGATGGATCAACGGCCTCGCCAGGGGTCACAGCACGATCCACAACGATTCCGTTGATGGAGGAGTAAATGGGAAGCAAGTTTGCTGTCCCAACTTCTGCACTTAGCCTAGATCGGAATGAATCAGGTATTCCTAAGAATCGTAGGCGATTCATCGCATCGCGTTCGGACAAACCTCGCAATGTTTTGGCATCTGCTGGCAAGCCGAGATTTCGGAGCGTCTGTTCTGCACTAACAACTTCTGCTCGCGCTTTCTTGTAGGTAGCCTCTGCGTCTAGAACCAGTCTCCCAGGTACCACGTCACGGGCTTTTCTCAACCTTAAGACGTTCTGTTGCTGTAGTTGCTCTTCGGTGAGTGCCTTGAGTAGTCGTATTTTGACTTCACCTACCTGAGCAGCATCGACAATCGCAAGCAAATCGCCTTTTTGAACCTGATCACCAACATTTTTTTGCACCAGCCAGATCGTTCCCGGCACACGTGAGGCCAGCCCCGCCAATCGTGTCGGGTCATAACGAATTTCACCGCTGCCGGATACTGACTCGACAATAGGTTTACGTTCGACGAGCTCAACGTCGACCCCTGCTTGACGAACCGATTCTACTGATGCAAACTGAATTCGTGTCTTATAGACCTTGCACTCGCTGTTGTTTTCCTTCCTATCACGAAGTGCAAGTGCACGGGTAGCACGTTCCAGATCGGCAGCAAGGATAACAGGTGTTTCCTTCAATTCCGCAACATTGGGATGATGCAACGGACAGTTATGAACGCCATGTACGGGACACCATCCATAGTCTGGTCCCCTCGGCATTAATGTCGGATCGCATTCGACGCATTTCGATTCCGGCACGCTGTGTTCTTCGCACCAGTCTGAAACTGTTTTTTTCGCTGAGCCGGTCAGCTCAGCGAATTTTGGTAACTTCCAATCATAATGGTGGCCAAAATAGAACACTATTGTGAACGCTGCCAGCACAAATAGCGGTCCAATCCCACCCCACACGACAGACAAAAGACGCCAAAACAGCCCGAAGTGTTTCATGTCTTCTACGGGGTTTTCGGCTGGTTCAACCGCACGTCCGTTGGCAGATGACGGGTGGGGATTGCTGGGTGGTTTTTGCACTGGCGCACCAGTAACCGAATGACTCATCATAGGACTCCTACTGACAAAACATGGACAGGCAAGGATGGAGATAATCGCGATCCAAGCGTTAACCAAGGGAATGCACGCCAGCTACTATGATTAACTCAACAAACAATCCAATTATGGATCGAGTTGGAGCTACTTTTGCTAGCGAATGAAGGCAGGAGCGGCCTAGATTAGCAAAGAGGCGAAAACAAGACGAATAGAACGCCCGTTATCAAGGCGAGGTAAACGAATCTCGCGGCATACCGCGCGAACTCCAGAAAAGTTCACGGTCTCCATACAAACTGGAGCAAAGTTGAACGAAAGTTCGAAGTCGGTGGCTACTGTCCGACCATTCAATTCGGGGGCAGCTTGACAAACGCAACCGGAATTGCATGGATACGGTGAGTCGCAGGGACAGTCGAGTGGAACTGGTGCTTGACGCTCATCACTGTGACATGGCCCAGAGTTAGCTTCGGTACAACCACAGTTAACAGCACCCTGAAGTCCACTGCAAATCACATCTTCACCCATGCAAAAAAGCGGGCAAAGTACCACACGGAGTGTGATGAACGTGATAATGGCTAAATGGAACATTAGGGAATAGGACTACCTTTTTGATCTGATATGGAGCTTTTTACTATACCGTGTTAATTCTATACAGGCAACGAATCTGAGTCAAGATCATCGTGCGACGAAGCAACACTAAGCCTCCCGAGTGGCTCCTTGAACAACATCGGCTGCTATTGCCCAGTTTCCCCAGCAATTCTTTCCAAAAGTCCTTTGGAGCCGATTGTCGAGCAGTCGGCAGAACGTAGTAGTAAATTGTATGGGAATAAAATTGCAGAAATAAAATACTGACGATGAGATCTCAATTTTATTAACTACTTTCGTAAAAATCACAAAGGGGAATACGCATATATCCACGAAGCCGACCAAATGGGCGAGTGTCTTTGGATCAATCGTCGTTTGATGAAGCAAAATTATCCGTGAGCCGCCTCCATCAACATCAGGAAAGTGCTGTCTCCCCACGGCATCAAGGAAGTCTGGAAGAAAGTTTGCTCGGCAGGGCGCCCCTTCCATATCACAAGTAGGTGAAGCCAGTCACATTGGAGCAGGTATATCACGAAAACCAAGACTATCGGCTACATCTACGGAAAGAAGGTACGGGACAAATACAGGCGGAAATGACTGATGTTTGTACCGCATCTTGGACTACGAAAGTGTGGATCGATTGGCGACAAGCTGGTCAGTTACGTTTACTAGTGGTTGGATGGTGGCTATCCGCTCAAAAAGATCATTTGGCTATTGGTCAAAAGCGACGTGCCATCGACGTTTCCAGCAATGGATACAAGAAGGACGACTCTTGTCAGCCTGGCAGGCAATCTTGCAACAGATGGATGATGTCGGCCAAATTGATTTCTCTGAGACTTTTGCTGATGGCTCGTTTGCCTCGGCAAAAAAAGAGGTAGAAGTGTTGGCCCGACTCGTCGTGGCAAAGGCATTAAGGTCATGTTTTCGTCGATTGTCACGGGCACCTGTGGCGATCGAGACCGAATCAGCCAGCTGCAGCGAAGTCAAGCTGATCGAACCATTGCTTGCAAAAATCACATTGCAAAATCGACAACCCGAGCGACTGGTTTATGACAAAGCCGCCGATTCGAATGCACTCCGCAAACGGCTGAGTGAAAAAAAGATCGATCTGATCTGTCCGCATCGAAAGTCGAGTGTCAAACCGCCGACGTTGGATTGTTGATCGCAGTATTGCCTATCTCACCTTAATTCTGTGCCCACCATTCGTGGGAACTCCAGATTCAGAAATACTAAAATGTAAACAACAGTTAGTAATTGGTGAGATGACCTGCTGTCGGATTAATCGCCATAGCGATCCTCTTCGACAATGGGCTAGATTTTATTTATTTCAACAATGCCCAGACTTGGTTTCAGTCGGTCAGGTAAGCCAACCGAGAATGCGGTTCGTGAGCCATTTAGTTATGCCAAGAGCACTTAAACTAACACTGGTTTCTATCTTGTAAATCCCAAGAAATTGTAAGCCTATCTATGACAACTATCATTCCAAGTAGCTCAAAAAACTGGGCATGATCAAGACTTAACTCAACCTTTATACGAATTGACACAGGATTCTAGCACTAGTCATTGGAAGTCCCCCTTGACTTTTGCTGATCATGTTTTATATAAGATGATTATGAAATCATACATGTCTTCAATATTGATTCTCGCCATCTTGGCGTGCCCTCTAAATTGCATGGGGGCATTTGATAATTACGACAGTAATTTATCATCAATTGGAAGCCCATCTGGTTGTAAATGCTGTTCGCATAGCTCACCCAAAAAGAATTCTTCATCGCAATCCAGTTCTAATTTGCCTGATGAGGATTGCCCTTGTTCCAATTGCCTTTGTAATAGTGGAGTTACAGCAGTAGAGCAAGTCACAGTCGTTCCTGTATCCACTCATGATTGTATTACTGATGTGGTCTTATCGAATGACATGCAACTTTTTCAAGTTTCGGCATGTTTCCACACCTCCTCAATGTTCCAGATCTCGCTTTTCTCTGGGCAAACTATACGGGTTCTTCATCAATCATATCTCATTTAATGTGATATGTACGCTCCCGTTGGACTTTTTTAGCCCTACTTTTCTTCTTGAAGCGTAGTCCCTCAATTTTTTTGAGGGTGCATTACGCGCTTTCAAACCATTCAAAATCAATCACCTTAGTTCTATTTATTGAACCGAGGGAGTCCGCTTGATTACGCCATGACCGGATCGCTTTCAATGTTTTGAAAGTGCGCCTCAGTCTTGCGCAACAAGCATAAACACTTTAGTTTAGAATCATTTTACGAGTGCATAATGTTGCACATTTCTGTCTCAGATTCTCATTAAGAAAAGATTTTAAATAATGATCAATTGTAAAACTCTCCAATTAACCTTTGCTATATTTTTACTGACAAGTTTCTCGATGACAGAGTACCTGCATGCAGCGCGTCAACCCACACAGACCGTAATCACAGTGCGTGAAATGTGTGGAGGATGTGTGCGAAAGATCACCCAAAAATTGTAAACGATGGACGGGATTGCAAGCTTTAAGTGTGATGTAAAAACAAAAACAGTTCTGATTGCACCGAAGGATTCCGTTGTACTCTCTCCGCGAAAGCTGTGGGAGGCGATGGACAAAATTGGGAAGACTCCAACGAAACTTGTCGGGCCAAGTGGAACTTTCAAATCGCCACCTAAGAATTAAAAAAGTTGTGAAGAGGGCATTCAGGCCCTCCTCACAATCATCAATGGAATAATTTATCCTCACTAAACAATCATAAACAGACGAGAGTTATCAATGTTTCGACGACAGTTACTTCCCTGGGAATATGGTGTTCGCAACCTTATCCGGAGACCAATACGTACCGCTCTCACGTTGGGTGCACTCACCACTGTAATTCTGCTGATATTTGTCGTTGTGGGATTTATTCGGGGGCTAGAGAAATCCTTAGCCGTCAGTGGTGACCCGGCAGCAGTCTTGGTCTATTCGTTAGGTGCGGAGGACAATATGGAGAACTCTGCCATACCAGCAAGAACTCCAGCATTATTAACCGCGAGTCTGGAAAGTGTGCAAAAACGATTTGGAATGCTCCATGTATCTCCAGAGTTATATTTAGGCACACGAATACAGACAGGAGATGAGAGCAAAGGCGGCCTGGGGCTTATCCGCGGAGTAACTCAAACTGCTCCACTTGTTCGAAGAGGAGTGCGGATTATCAAAGGAACCTGGCCAGGGCCGGGTGAAGTAATCGTTGGCAAACTTGTTGCCGCTAAGCTTGGTTGTAAACCATCAAACGTTGAAATTGGTCAGGAAGTGACTATTGAAAAACAAAAATGGCGCGTCAGCGGACAATTTTCAGCTGGGGGAGCAGCCTATGAATCTGAAATCTGGTGTCGACTCCCTGATTTTCAACAATCACTAAAACGGCAAGATCTTAGTGTGGTAGCCATTCTACTGAAACCGGGTGCAAGTTCTGCAGATGTAGAACTTTTTTGCAAGGAAAGAACAGATCTAGAGCTCCAAGCCATTAGCGAAACGTCCTATTACCAGTCTCTCCAAAAACATTATAAACCAATGAGGATACTAGCATGGATTGTTGTATTTTTAGTTTCGGGCGCAGGCGTCTTTGCTGGCTTAAATATGATGTATGGCGCAATTGCCGGACGTGTTAGAGAAATCGCGACATTGCAGGCAATTGGTTATCGACGCCGGGCAATCTTAATCAGCATTATTCAAGAAGGAACATTGCTTGCAGCAGCGGGTGCGCTATTGGCAGGTTTCATTGCCTACATATTTTTAAACGGTATTGCTGTGAGGTTCACAATGGGAGCATTCGCGCTTCGGATTGATGGAGTATCACTGCTGCTGGGGTGTGGAGTAGGACTTCTGTTAGGTGTGATTGGAGCGATTCCTCCTGCAATTAAAGCATTACGTCTCCCTGTCGCGGAGAGCTTGAAATCGATATGAGACACTGTGAATTCAGAAATGGAAAACTTTTATTTAGTTAAGAAAGAAGAATGATGACGAAGAAATATTTCAATCTATTCAGTGTAATCACAATTTGTGCAGGGTTACTTGGTTGTGGCAAGAGTTCTGAAAGGAATACATCAAAAGTAGATACTTCCCAACAAGACGCTTCCTATGTTGCAACTTCTGAACCAAGTGGGGCGATCGCAGTTGGTGCCGCGCGCAAATCAATCAAAGACAAGGATGAAATTGTTCTTATTGGACGTATCGGAGGATCTTCCAAACCATTTGTGGATGGTATCGCTGCATTCACAATTGTCGATTCAAAGGTGCCACATTGTTCCGATGATGAAGGTTGTCCGACGCCATGGGATTACTGTTGCGAACAGGATCAAGTTAAAGAAAACATGGCAATGGTAAAGATTATCGATTCGAAGGGGAATCCCGTCGCTAAAGACGCACGCCAGTTATTAGGTGTTCAAGAATTAAGCATGGTTGTTGTTCATGGTAAGGCACGTCGAGATTCAGAAGGCAATCTGGCAGTACTGGCTGATCAAGTATTCATAAAAAAATAACATTTTTAACGATTTTCAAATCACAACAGTCTCGGCACTCAGCGTATGAGTTGCCGAGACACGGGTTGAACATAATCGTAAAGTAACTTGAGGTCTGGTAATTAAGGGTAGGATTGATGACACAAACACAAATTGACCTTCGAGGACTTGCCTTAGAACGTACAAGCACAGCGACTCCCTCAAAAAACAAACTCAAACAGCCATGGTTGTCGCGATATGTGATTCCAGGCGTCATCATGATTGGATTCATAGGCCTTTTGGTAATTGCTACGAGTGAACAGTTTTTATCACGACAGCCGGTTACAGTCATACCCGTGATCGTCAAACGAGCTGAAATACAGCAGGAAGGAACGCCACTGTTTCAAGCAGCGGGTTGGGTAGAACCAAGGCCAACATCTGTAAATGTACCAGCCTTAACCGAAGGAGTCGTGAAAGAACTTCTCGTTGTCGAGGGGCAGGAAGTCAAATACGGAGAACCAGTAGCGACACTAATTGATGTCGACGCGAAGATTTCACTTAGACAAGCCGAAACTCAACGAGAGTTAAGAAAAGCGGAATTACAAAGTGCGCAAGCGCAACTTAAGGCAGCTCAATTGAGGGTCGACAATCCCGTACATCTTGAGGCAGCTTTAGCTGAAGCTCAATCTGTGCAGGCCCAGACCGAGACTTCAATAGGCAAGCTTCCATATCTCATAGAGTCTGCAAAAGCTCGTCTGGAATATGCACAGAAAAACTTTGATGGGAAAAGGGCTGCCGTCGATGCTATTGCAGGACGTCTTATACAGCAGGCGCAGAGCGAATTTGCAACTGCTAAAGCCGAGCTTGAAGAATTGAAGCAGAGATCTCCGCGTCTGAAACGCGAGTCACAGGCATTGCTCAATAAAGTTGTAGCATTGTCAACCCAACGTAAGTTGCTGATCGAAGAATCACGGCAACTCGAAGATGCACGGGCCCAGATGCTGGCTGCACGTGCTAGAGTGAATGAGTCAGAGCTTCGAGTGGAAATAGCAAATCTTAATCTAGAACGAACCATTGTGCGGAGCCCAATAGGCGGACGTGTGTTACGACTCGTAGCAGCTCCTGGAACTCGTGTAATGGGATTAAAGTCTGCTTCACACCAGAGTTCCAGTACGATTATGTCACTTTATAATCCCAAGATGCTTCAGGTACGAGCTGACGTTCGGCTAGAAGATGTTCCTTTAGTACAACCTGGTCAGCCAGTTGAGATTCAAACTGCTTCATCCAGTGTACCAATCGTAGGCAAGGTATTACTGCCAACCTCGTCAGCAAATATTCAGAAAAACACCTTGGAAGTCAAAGTTGCCATTGATAATCCAACATCAATGATAAGGCCGGAAATGTTAGTCACAGCGACGTTTTTATCCCCTCCTCAATTAGATCCTCAGGAAAATAATCAGAATAATTATGAACGGATATTAATCCCACGCGAATTAGCATTATCTACTGAGGGCGGGCACATTACCTGGGTCGTTGACGTAAATGGAACTGCTAACAAGAGGGCGATCAAACTGGGAAAAGCTGGTACCGAAGAATTAGTAGAGGTTGTGGAAGGTATCAATCCAACAGATAAGCTGATCTCATCAGGCTCGCAAGGTCTTGAATTGGGAATGCGTGTCACTATCACAGGTGAAGATACTCGAATCGGGACAGGTAAAACAATGTAGTTTCTATGGACTATAGTCTGAATCATTGAAAACTCAATCAACTTTCAAACAGCAAATTATAGAGGAGCTTCAAATGGCACTCGTTGAAATTCGAAATTTAACAAAGACATTTTCTAAAGGTGAAGAAGTCATAACACCACTATTAGATGTCAACCTTGATATTGAGCAGGGCGACTTTGTCTCGCTCATGGGACCAAGCGGAACCGGAAAAAGCACGCTCTTAAATTTGATTAGTGGTATTGATCAACCAGATAAAGGCACGGTGATCGTTGATGGTGTCGAAATAACAAAACTTTCACGCAGTCACCTTGCCGACTGGCGTGCTGCAAATCTTGGTTATATTTTTCAAACTCACAATTTAATACCAGTCCTGACGGCATACGAAAATATAGAGCTCCCTATTTTGTTACTCCCCCTCTCTAGCACAGAGCGTCGAGAACGTGTTGAACTAGCTCTTGAAGCAGTTGGTCTGAGTGATCGTGCAGCACATTATCCACGCCAGTTATCGGGGGGACAGGAGCAACGTGTTGGGATTGCTCGATCAATTGTGGCCCACCCGAAGGTCGTTGTTGCTGACGAACCAACGGGAAGTTTGGATACAAAAACCAGCGACCAGGTTCAAGTGCTCCTGCAACGCCTTAACAAAGAACTGGATATCACACTTGTCATGGTGACTCATGATAGCGAAGCAGCTAAAATCGCTTCAAGACAAATGGTATTAGATGATGGGCGAATCATAGAGTCGACTAATAATAGTTCAATGGTGCCCAACGCTCTCACACATAATTAAACTGAAAGTGGAA
>JAJFIP010000020.1 GCA_021774875.1 Emcibacter sp. | reverse complement strand
TGATAGCAGGTTTTTTATAAAGGAATATCAGTTCACTTAGTCCAAAACTTCCCTGTATTATTATGGCACCGATCAGAATCATTAGAGTCAGATGTGCATTTTCGCCCGTAGCATCAAACAGGCCGAGTAAAGCGGGGCCGTAAAAAACAAGCAGGGTAAATATCATGGCCTGAATTGAAAATATCCAATAGCTGACCCGTGATAATTCTTCACTGACATTTTGGATACGGGCTTGTTTTATTGTCTGGGAAATGACCGGTTCTAATATGGGGTCAAAGCTCTGGCGGATTTTTTTGACAATTGTCACAATCTGAAGGGCAATACCGTAAATTCCCAAAGCTCCGGGAGAAACAAGTGCGGCAAGAAAATAAATATCAATGCGAAGGATCAAAACACCGATGAGATCATAGGCTGCTGTCGGCCCGGAAAATGCTGCCATCGATTTTATTTTGTCCCATGAAATTCCGCGCCAGATTCTGACTTCTTTGTCATACATTCTGCTGAAACCATAAAGCGCATATAAGAAAACACTGACATTCATGACCCAATAGGCCACAAAAAGGCCTGTTTCCACATAGCTGGAAAAATACAATCCGGCTGAAAATATTAATAGCATGTAGGGCTCAACAATGCTTTTTGCCGTTACCTCATAACGCATTATTCGCGCGGCTCTGGTGGCTGTTAGTAATATTTCTGCAAGGGCATAAATGACTGCTGCCGGTAATATTATCAATACGCCCCTGGCCATTTCACTTGAAAAGAGCTGAAAAAGAAAATCTTGCCAGAAATAAATCGGAATAATAATTATGGCCCCAATCCCCATACAGAAAATCATAGCAGTCAGGATGGTGTTATAAACACCTACCCTGTCACCCTGATGCAGATCATCATTCAGAAAATGAAAAAGTGATCTTTTAAAGCCAAACAGGATAGTTGCTGTCAATGTTTCAACAAGGGTTACCGCGAAAAGATACTGGCCAAATATTTCCTTGCCATAGAGCAGGGCAACAACAAACAGAAATGGTAGTCGTGCGCCGAGCCTGACGACAAAGCCAAATAGATTTGCCGCCGCCCCTATTATCAGGTCTTTTTGGTTATTCTGGCAAATTTTTTCTGATAATTCAGTCAATTGTTGTCCATCAGACATATTTTTTATATTTTAGAGCATATACTCTTTACACATCTCTTTATTTATAGTCTCTTTTCACATCATAATTAAATCACAATAATTTTATATCGGGATAAAGAAATGAAATCTACAGTAATCACTATCACAGCCCTGATCGCCCTTCTGACGTTAAACAGTTGCGGCGAGGGTGATAAAACCCAGACAAGTAATGTCCGGAATGATCAGGTGGCAGAGGCCGAAACCCAGCAGACAGAATCAGAACGTCTTAATGCGCATTTTGAGAAAATTTTCATGCGGGATGTGATGGACAGCCCGGAATTCCAGACCTATCTGGGCATGAAAAATGATTATGGCAAATGGAATGTTCGCACAAAAGAAAAATTAGATGAAGACCATGCGAAGAATATAAATGATCTGAAGATTCTGCAGACTGATTTTGATTATGAAAAACTGGATGCGGCCACTCAGCTTAGCTACGTTCTGGCCGAGCGATCCTTAAAAGAGCAGATTGAAGGAAATAAATGGCGCTCACATACCTATCCAATTAATCAGATGTTTGGATGGCAGTCCAGCATACCGGCCTTTATGATCAATTTTCATCGGGTAACCTCTGTGGAAGATGCGGAAGCATATATTTCCCGACTTGAGGGGATCAGGGGATCTGCTGATCAACGAATGGCTGGCATGAAGCGTAAACAGGAAAAAGGTATTCTGCCGCCGAAATTTGTCTTTACCTATGGGATTGATGATGCAAAAAATGTTATAAAGGGCGCCCCTTTTACCGATGGGGATGACAGCGCACTTCTGGCAGATATTAAAAAGAAAGTTACGGGCCTTGAACTTGAAGACGGGACCAAAGCCGCTGATCTGATCAAAAGAGCGGAAAATGCGCTGATGACATCGGTCAAACCGGCTTATGAAGATTTGATAGCCCTATTGGAAACGCAGCAGGCGGTGGCGACCACTGATGATGGGGTATGGAAATTGCCCGATGGCGAGGATTTTTATACGTATCGTTTGCGACAGATTACCAGTACCGACATGACAGCACCCGAGATTCATCAGCTTGGCCTTGATGAAGTGGCCCGTATACATGGTGAAATGCATAAAATTATGGATACCGTGAAATTCGAGGGAACCTTGCAGGAATTCTTTGAATTTACTCGTGTCGACAAACAATTTTATTATCCGGAAACCGAAGAAGGCAAACAGGCTTATCTTGATAAGGCCGTGCAAATTATAGAAACCATGAAGGGTAGGCTGGACGATGTTTTTATTTCCAAGCCCAAGGCTGACCTGACTGTTAAAAAGGTTGAAGCTTTTAGAGAGAAATCAGCAGGAAAAGCTTTTTACAATCGCCCCGCTATTGATGGCAGCAGACCGGGTATATATTACGCGAACCTCTATAAAATGTCAGAAATGCCTACCTATCAGATGGAGGCACTGGCCTATCATGAAGGAATTCCCGGCCATCATATGCAGATTGCGATCATGCAGGAATTGAAGGATATTCCAAAATTCCGTAAATTTGGTGGCTATACCGCCTATGTGGAAGGATGGGGTCTTTATAGTGAATATCTGCCAAAGGAAATGGGTTTTTATTCTGATCCCTATTCTGATTTTGGTCGTCTAGCTATGGAAATATGGCGGGCTTGCCGTCTGGTGGTCGATACCGGCCTTCATTATAAAAAATGGACAAGAGAGCAAGCCATAGATTATCTGGCCACCAATACGCCCAATCCGAAAGGCGATGTGGTTAAGGCCATTGATCGTTATATCGTTTTACCCGGACAGGCCACTGCCTATAAAATTGGCATGATCAAGATTCAGAAACTGCGTGAACATGCCAAAGCCGAACTGGGCGATAAATTTGATATTCGGCAGTATCATGAAGTTGTACTCAGGGATGGGGCGTTGCCGCTGTCAATCCTTGAAGATAAAGTCAATGAATGGATAACTTCCATGAAATAAGGAACTCTGTGGCTATGAGGGATCGGCATGCTTTATTGACTAGCCAGGAAATGGCGCAGGCAGATCAGCATACAATCCGTTCCGGCATTGCGGGCGCTGACCTTATGGAAGCGGCAGGTCTTGCTGTAACCCGGCACATTATGGTGTGCTTCGATCAGGTAAAGACACTTGTGCTATGTGGTCCGGGTAATAATGGCGGCGATGGTTTTGTCATAGCCCGACATTTGAAAGAAGCCGGGTGGGAAGTGGAACTGGCCCTGTTGGGTTCTGTTGCCAATCTTTCAGGCGATGCCGCTCTTATGGCTTCCAGATGGGATGGTGATGTTTTGCCCTTGTCCCCAGATGTAATCCAGAATCATGAACTGATTGTTGATGCCATTTTTGGTGCGGGTCTTTGTCGCCCTATTGAAGGGCCGATTGCCAGCTTGATTGATAGTATCAACAGCCGTGACCTCAAAGTGGTGGCGGTTGATATACCTTCCGGCATCGATAGCGATAGCGGTCAGATATTGGACAGCGCAATACGGGCAAATTCCACAGTGACTTTTTTCAGGAGCAAACCCGGCCATTTCCTTTTTCCGGGAAAAGAATATTGCGGTGATCTGGTTGTTGCAGACATAGGTATTCTGGAACGGGTATTAAAGGATATTGATCCCCATACTCATCGTAATGACCCGCAGCTATGGTCAGATGATTTTCCTCATATCAAATCAAACGCTCATAAATATGATCGTGGTCATGGGGTGGTGATCAGTGGCGGCGCGGCAAATGGCGGCGCCGCCCGGCTTGCAGCACAAGCCGCGCTCAGAATTGGTGCGGGTCTGATCAGCATTACCTGCCCCGAAGAAGCTGTTTTGTCTCACGCGGCCCATTTGACGGCGGTGATGATAAAACCCTTTGGGGCGAAAAGTGATATTGATGATCTTCTAGAAGACCTGCGAATGATGCATTGGTGTGTCGGGCCGGGTTGTGGGGTGACAGAGCAGACAAAATCCCAAGTATTGAAGATTCTGTCTGCAGGTCGCGAGTGTGTGATTGATGCGGATGGATTGACTGTATTCGCCCAAAAGCCCGATGAACTTTTCAAGGCGATAGAGAAGTCGGGTCACCAGCCTGTGCTCACGCCCCATGACGGTGAATTCGCCCGTTTGTTCCCTGATCTTGAACGGCATAATAAGTTGGCTTCGGCCCGGCAGGCATCCGCGCGGGCAGGGGCAGTAATCATATGTAAAGGCCCGGATACGGTTATCGCCAGTCCTGATGGTCGGGCAGTGATTAACCATAATGCGCAGCCGACTTTGGCAACAGCTGGTTCGGGGGATGTTCTGGCGGGTATCTGTCTGGGGCTTATGGCACAGGGGATGGCATCCTTTGAGGCCGCCTGTGCCGCAGTATGGATACATGGGGCAGCGGCGGCAGACTTTGGCCCCGGTTTAATTTCAGAGGATATTGAAGGCCAAATCCCCAATGTCATGCGCTATATATCACAATCAACGGATTGATTTTTCTGAAAGGCATTTTTTCTGTGGAATTTTGTGATTAAATGGCTATAAAGACCAACATATATGCAGATTCGACTATATATTATGAAAAATGCGGGTGTGGCGAAATTGGTAGACGCGCTAGATTTAGGTTCTAGTGTCTTATGACGTGGGGGTTCAAGTCCCTTCACCCGCACCACTTTCTG
>JAJFIP010000190.1 GCA_021774875.1 Emcibacter sp. | reverse complement strand
CGCCATGGCTGACGGCGGCGTCTTCCCAAAAAGCTCTTATTTCATAAAGAACCGGAATATTTAACTCTTTGCCCACTGAGACGGCGGCCATACCATTCAGCATCGGGGAATGGGCCTGTATTGCATCCACTTTTTCAATTTTTATTATCTGCCGGAGCCGCTTTTTCAGGCTTCGAACCACCTCATATTGGTTGACTATCGGCAACATGCGGAACAGCTTGTTATACTCTGTAGTTCTAAAAAATTTCAGACCTTCAACTGTCTCCTCTGAACTTTCAGGATTCAAATGCTTGATGCTGGTCACATGAATTGTGTGAAACCCAAGAGCTCTTTGCTCTTTCAGTATCTGAAAACTTCGGAATGTATAACCACTATGAAGTGGAATAGAATGGTCAAATACATGCAATATCCGCATCAGTTCTTCTCTTTAGTTATCTTATTATTCATGTCGCTTTATTATGCGCAATAGTCAGACATCTCTCAATGGCCATGTTAAATAACTTCATGGCGCGGGGCCAGTTATGGTGTGTTGTCACCCGCTCTCGTCCGGCTAATGCCAGCCGGTCACGTTCTGCTTCATCATCAAATATTTTTGAAATATGGTTTACATATTCCTGCGCCGTGGTGGCCGCAAGTATATGCTCGCCAACCACTGCATCCACACCACGTGCCGCCGTACGGCTACTAATAACCGGAACACCCATGGCCATACCCTCAAGTATCTTGTTTTGCGTACCCCTGGCAATTTCGAGCGGCGTCACCATCACTGCGGATTTCTGGACATAGGGTCGAATATCATCCACTGTGCCCGTGACCGTGATACCTGCTAAATTATCCAAAGCCAGAATGCTCGCCGGTGGACAGGCGCCAATTATAGTGAATGTCAGGTCGGGATATTTTTCCAGAAGCCGTGGAAACACATTGTCACAAAAGGCCAATACACATTCTTCATTGGGATAATAGTCCATCCGCCCTACGAAACTGATACTATGTCGCTTATAGCCCCCTTCTCCCGGTGCAAAAAATTCGAAATCTACACCATTTGGAAATAACCCGCTGGCGACGCCTGTTCCATATCCTTCCAGTGTGTCGACTTCAAAGTCTGTAGCACAACTACACAGGTCAAACTGTTGGCAAAGTTGCTTTTCCTCCTGCTCCAGTTTTCTCCCCTCCAAATGATAGCCCATACTGACAGGCCATTTCTTGAATTTAGAGAAGGCAAGCCACTTTTGGCTATCCATATCGCAAAAATCCAGAAATTTTGGAATATCTGTTACATGATCTACATATTGGGCGGCGGTCGAGCTAAAAACCACAATCAGGTCAAAATTCTTTTCCACCAATAATTGATTTATCTCACTTTGCAATTTCGATGAATAGAAGAAACCCAAAGATGAGGGCTCAGAAGTCAATAATCGTAACCCCATCCGAACAGCCTGAAAAAGATTTCTCACTTCACATAATATATAATCTTTACAATAGTCCTTGATCCCATGGCAAGCGTCAGCCTCCTGCCGTGATCTGGCAAGAGAGGCCACAGTAACGTTATGGCCCGCTTCATGTAGATGCTTGACCATATTAAAAGACCTGATTTTATCCCCCCGTGTGGGAGGGTAAGGAAAACGATGACTGATAAATAGAATTTTCAAAAAATTTGCTCGCAAAATATACTAAAAACCTATTGTGACAATTCATTCAGTAGTTTGCGTGCGTCATCTATTTCCAGAAAATTATCACCGCTTGAAATAGCTGTCGCCAATTCCTTTCTAGCTACAGCCAATCTGCCCGCATTTTTTAGTGCAACAGCCAGGTGATACCGAATTTCATTTATCTCTGGATCTTTTGAAACAGCCTTCTGAAGCAGTTCCAGCCCTTTATCATTATTACCTTGCTGCACTAATATCCATGCATATGTATCAATAAAAGGTGCCAGTTCCGGGAATAGATTATAGGCTTTTTTCGCAGCGGCAAGTGCTTCCTTATCCTGGCCTACCTGACTATAAAGCCAGGCAATATTATTTAGGGCAACAGGATTTTCTGCATCCTGTCCCAGAATAATTTCATACTGCTCAATGGATTTTTTATAGCTGTTGGATCCAAGGTAATGTCCAGCCAGAATATGTCGTACTGCAAGGTCATCCTTGTTTTCGTCTAGCCACAAATGCAATAAATCCATGGCGTTGTTTGTCTGCTCATTATTAATATAGGCCCGAGACAGATCGACAGTGAAGCGGCTACCTCGTGCGCCCAATTCAGACGCTTTTAAGAAACTTAACAGTGAATCGGCATGTCTGCCCTGTACTGCACGCAAGCGGCCTTCCAATATATATGCTGTTGCTTCTTTTCCCTCAATATTTTTTAATTGATCAACATGCTGAAGGGATTTTTTAAAGTTTTTGTCAGCAGACTCCAAGCCTACCAACTCAATCAGCAATGAAGCCTTATCTTCGGTCATTAGCAAAGCTTTGATGAACGTTTTTCTGGCAGCTGCTATATCACCTGCTTTTAACTGTGCCTTCCCCAACATCTGGTATGCTTTGTCATTGTTGCCAAGAAGTGCCGCCATCCGTTCAAAATTTCCGACTGCAGACGCAATATCCTTTCTTAATAAATCAATATTTCCACTTGCCTCAAAACCGGCGGCCTGATCGGGAAAGTCAATAATGATCTGTTGCGCAACAGACTTGGCACGATCAAGATTTTTCTGAATAATGAAGAATTCCGAGAATTCAATACGAGCACGGATATTAGTGGGTTCTGCATCAATGAGGCGCTGATAATATTCTTCAGCAGAAGTGTATTTTTTTTCTTTTCTGTAAGTTCTGGCCAGGGCCAAAAGTGCTCCGCTATGATTCTTGTTACCTTGCAGAATTTCCTGATAGATATTACTGGCAAGATTATCTTTGCCATCACGTTTTTCCAACTCAGCCATATTCATCAAGGCAGAATAATAAGTTGGCGAAATCTCTAAAGCTTTTTTAAATTGTGTTCTGGCTTCAGCTTTCATCTCCTGACCCATATAGGCCACCCCTTTTAGATTATAGCCAATCGGATTATCAGAAGATTGTCTGATCAACATATCTGCACTGGTTATAGCCGCATCATAGTTCTTTTCACGCAATGAAATAAGGGTCATGAATACTGCTGCCTGTTTTGAATTTGGGTCCTTCTCCAGTATTTCCTGCAAATTAGCCTGAGCTGAGCTTGTATCCCCGCTAGCAAATTTGCTAAGGGCGAGTTGTGTTCTTAACTTGTTTTCTTCAGGCTTACTTTCCACAGCTTTTTCAAAAAATTCTGTGCCCAATTCAAAATTACCCAGCTTCATATTGGCACTTCCCAGCAAAGCAAAAACAACAGAACCTGCACTACCTTCTTCCACAATAGGCATCAAAATCTTGATAGCTTGCTCCGCATCATTCTGATGCAGCAAAGATACCCCTAGAAGACGCCGAGCCACAATATTATCCGGTGCGATCTTGATCAGTTTCTTCAAGAAATATATTGCTTGAGCATAGCTTTGTCTGCTGTAGTTCATCACACCACGCAAAATCAATGCCCCTGGAAAATCATCAAGAGTCTGCCCTGATGCGTTTAAATATTCTTCAGCTTTATTCATGTTATTATTCTGGACATTAATAACAGCAGATAAATAATTTGCTAATGGATGATTTGGTACAATTGCATATATGGTTTCAAGGGTTTCCAGTGCCTCATCAATCCGCTTCAGGTCAAAAAATAATGCTGCAACTTTAAACAATGCGGAAATATTCCTAGGGTCATATTCAATTGCCTGTTTAAAAAATGGCAGTGATTTTTCTGGTCCAGACTCCTGATTTACCAATTCACCCTTGAGAATGAGTCCTTTAACATTTTTAGGATTCAGGGCAAGAACTTCATCAGTCTTCTCCTCTGCCATTTTCAAATTATTCTTGAAGTAATATATTTGTGCGATAGCAATGCCAAGGCTGTCATTCTTACCCTCTATTTTTTCTCCCTTTTTATAATAACTGAGAGCTTTATCCAAATCGTTCAACCCTTGATAAGCACCTCCAATTATTAGGTAGGCTTCACCTTTTCTGTCGTCATTGATGTTTTCTTCACCGAGCATATCAAGTACTTTACGGTACTCACGCTGAATTAGGCGTGTTTTACTTAGATTGATAATTATTTTAGACGGCTCCATGCCAAGCTCAATAGCCCGCAAATATTCTTTTTCAGCAGAAGGTGCATTTCTGTTTTCAAGATATAAATCAGCCAGAGCAACTCTGATTTGAGGATTTTTTGGCTCAGCCATAATTGCATTTTTCAATTGAATAATGGCGGCCTTAATATTACCTTTTTTTAGGTATTGTTCCGCATCTCTTAGGTATGCGGCACTCTTGTCGTTATTTACCGCCGCAAATGAAGGTAATGATATTCCCAAGAAAATTGCCAGATATAATATGGACAGATTTTTCATTTTTTTTATCCTTTATTGAAACAGCCATATTGCTATCCAATATCGTTTGCTGAATTATTTTTATATTTTATATTATTATGTCATATTGTTTGATTAGGCCATAAAATGTTGGTCGGCTGATGCCCAGTAATTTTGCAGCTCTACTTACATTTCCATTTGACTGTGCCATGGCATTATTAATAGCTCTGATATCGGCATTTTCTCTTACAACCTTTAAATTAAGTATCTCAACTTCGTCTTCTTCAATGTTCAATTCCATATCCTCAGAAGAGACTTTCTTGCCATCACACATAATAACAGACCGCTTGACCCTGTTTTCCAGTTCGCGTACATTTCCCGGCCAACCATAAGAAGCAATTGCTGTCAGCGCATCCTGAGTGAAACCCTTAATCTGTTTTTTTAGCTCAACATTGAATTTAGCCAAAAATGCCTTTGCCAAGAGAATAGAATCTCCTTCGCGTTCCGCAAGAGTAGGGATGTTAATGGTAATTTCACTTAATCTGTAATAAAGATCTTCCCGGAATGTACCTTCTGTAATATCCTTTTCAAGGTCCTGATGGGTAGCGCAAACTACCCGAACATCGACAGGAATTTCCTTACGACCACCGATGCGCTCTATTACACGTTCCTGTAAGAAGCGAAGTATCTTGACTTGAAGGGAAAACTGAAGATCACCGATTTCATCCAGAAACAGGGTTCCCCCTTCAGCTAGTTCAATTTTACCTTTGGTCTGTTTGGCTGCTCCGGTGAAAGAGCCTTTTTCATAGCCGAACAACTCACTCTCAAGGAGATTTTCAGGAATTGCGGCACAATTTATTGCTATAAACACGCCGTCGCGTCTATCACTTAGATTATGGACCGCTCTTGCGAGAAGCTCCTTACCTGTTCCACTGGCCCCGAGTAATAAAACAGATACATTTGCCGGAGCAACACGTTCAACCATATCACAGACCTTATACATATCTGGACTACCTGTAATCAATCCCTGGAATCGTGATGACAGGTTGGTTTCTGATAATCTCTGATTTTCTACCTCGAGATCATAAAGCTTAAATGCCCGCTCCACTATCAGGCCAAGTTGATCAGGATCAACTGGTTTTTGATAAAAATCATAGGCCCCCATGGCAATCGCTTTCAAGGCACTTTCATGGGTACCATGTCCACTGGCAACTATGATTTTTGTATGGGGGGCTAATCCCAGAATTTCTTCCAACGTGGCAAAGCCCTCAGATATACCATCCGGGTCAGGTGGCAAGCCCAGGTCCAATGTAACGACAGCAGGCTTTTCTGCTTCCACTGCCTGTAAAGCTGCCTCTCGCTCGCCAACGATGATCGTGTTATATTCTTCAAAATTCCACTTATATTGTCTTTGAAGACCCGGGTCATCCTCGATTATCAGCAAATTTCTTTTATCTTCTGTCATATTCTGCTGCCATTTATTCTATTCTGTATGATTGTCATCAACCAACCGCATGTAAACCTTCATGGTTGTTCCCACGTTTTTTTTACTTTGCACGCCTAGCTTACCACCTAACCGTTTAATCATTTCCCTACTTTCGTAGGCCCCAATGCCGTAGCCATTCTTCTTTGTTGACCGGAATGGTCTGAATAATTCATTGTGGATGAAATCCTGTTCCATCCCATGACCGTTATCTATTACTTTAATAATGGCAAAGCCGCCTTCGCGTGACAGATCCATCTGCAATTTAGTATTTTTTTCTTCACAGGCTTCCCTGGCATTCTCGATAAGATGCATAAAGATTGTTTCAACACTTTCCTGGTCAGCATAAATTTCAATATCATCTTCATGTTTTTTCAACGTAATATTCAAACCATTATTGCTATAATTTTTAACAATTTTTCCCATTATTGCACTTATATTTAGACTTTCATCCATTTTATCCTTTGACGGTTCTCTAACAACGGAAATTCGTGAGAGTAAATTATTCATTTTAGCCACAGAATCCTGAACCGTTAATATCATATCCTTTTGAAACTCTGGATTAGCAGAGTATTTCTCCGCATTTTTCACAATCAGTGACAACTGACTCGTTAAATTTTTAATATCATGAACAACAAAAGCAAATTTTCGATTAAAAGATTCAAATTCACGGGATTCTGCCAGAGCCATTTCCGCAATTTGTTCAGCAAGATAACTGGCCAATTGATGGCCAATAGTTTTTATCAGGTCCGTACTTTCCCAATTCAGGTTAGCTTTCACGCGCGGCTGCAACAAAATTACAAATCCCACCAACTTTCCCAGATGGTTTAGTGGCAAAACAAGCCAAAATTGAGAATTGCTCAATAGCCACTCTGGGACGCGAATATCATGTTTCTTTATTTTGCCATCTTCAATCTCGTTACTAAGATCAACAACCCATTCTTCCTGCTCAAGAAACTGGATAAATTCATCACCTGGCGGCAATTCGTTTTCTAAATCATATTGGAAGTTCAATTTAGCCGACAATTGATAAGCATCGGGCTGCTCTCGTAGCCATAGTGCCCCTCCCGAACTATCCATTACGTCCGCAAGAGTTTTTATCACCCGCTCCCTGAGATTATAATGTTCCCCGGTTGCAGATATTGTATTAATAAATTTAAGCCATTCATCGCGATAATCATACCGGTACTGGAAAAAATGTTTTGACAATAACACCTGCGTCAAAGCCCTGAATCTTCCAGACGAGATAAAAATCGCCAAACCTAGCAGGGCTGCTAAAATAAATGTAATCTGAAGTATGTTCCCCCATCTACCGCCAAAATATTGCAGAAAATAACCTGCCGCAGACATCCCTATCAGATATGCCCCGGTTCCGATCAGTGTAATCGTATGGAAAGCAACTTTTCTTGACACTTTGACATTCAATTTCCAGGATGGGTTTCTGGAGACAGCTATGGCAAGTATTGGGATGATAAGAAAATTCACCATCCCGCGTGCTTCAAATAATTTTCTGCCAATAGCCGAAAAAAGAAGTATGTCGGCATATAAAAGGAAATCATAAATATACAGAGCAGCTACAGCCAACAGTAGCATCTTTATCCCCCAGCGTAACTCTTTGGAAGAATTGCGATAGAGATTTTCAATGAGAAGGAAAATAATGATACATTGTATCAGGGAACTATAAATATGGTAACTTGCTGGTAGCCCGTAATCCAGATAACCAACAATAAACCCGGTTTTCAAAAAACTTAAAGCCAGAGCAATGAAAAGAAAAGAAAATAAAAAAAGTTTTAATCTCTTTCCAAGTTTTTCATTTCCCTGCATTTTCCATATTCGAGACAATAAAAGAGAGAAAAAAATTATCCAGGAAATTCCCCGTAATGTTTCCAGTAACGGCAGATAATATCTAATTCCGCTTATCTCCAGAAAGGCTGCACCTGTTGTCAAAGACCATATAGCACTGACAATAATTGCAACTGTCAGCCAAAAGTTTTCATGACGATTTTCTTTTTTGAGATTAATGTAAGCAGCTAGGGCAAAATAAGACAATCCAGCAAGAACAAAAGTAATAATGCCTATATCGCCAAACTCTTTTTCCATATGGTATTACCCTACACTATTCGGCCATAATATGACCCGCACAGTTTGAATAAGAATAAGAAAATCAAGAAACAAGGTATAGTTCTTGATGTAATACAGATCATATTCCAATTTACGTTTTGTGTCCTCCACTGATGCACCATAAGGATAATTCAACTGAGCCCAGCCTGTTATCCCCGGCTTGACCCGGTGTCGCTCACGGTAAAGCGGAATATTGACTTCAAACTGGTTGACAAAAAAAGGCCGTTCCGGGCGTGGCCCGACGAAACTCATTGCCCCCATAAGAACATTGAATATCTGTGGAATTTCATCAATTCTGGAAGATCTGATCACCCGGCCTATAATGGTTACGCGCACATCATTTTTGTCCGCCCATTTAGGGATACCGTCCTTTTCTGCATCAATGGTCATACTTCTAAATTTCAACACATTAAAAGTATTTCCGTTCAAGCCTACCCTCTCTTGACGATAGAACACAGGCCCCTTGCTGGTTAATTTCACTAATAGTGAAGTTATGAGTAGAATTGGCATACTTAAGATAAGGAGCAATAGACTAGCCGTTACATCAAAAATTCTCTTTACGGCAAGGTCAAAATTACCAACACCTTCAAAACCATCGGAAAAAATCATCCAGCTGGGATTAAGATTTTGCAAACTAACGGTTCCAGATTGACGCTCTATAAAAGTCGTTGCCTCAGTAATTCGACAGCCTTTCATCTTGCAACTCAATAGATCATCCGTTGGAAGAGAGCCGCGTCGTTCTTCAATAGCTACCACAATTTCCTGTACAGCATACTCTGCAACATATTCTTTCAACGGATGATCTTCATTGTAATCTTTTGCATTCTCGATTCTATTTTCAGTATTATTGCCCCGTAGGAAACATACAAATTCCACATCGTTGGACTCTATCGTACCACAATCACGCACCTTTTCTGCACGACCACCTGCCCCCAACACCAAAACCCGCCTTTTCAATCTCCGCAAATCAACTATGCGTGTATAGAAATATCGATTAATCAAAAGCCCCGCAAATGCCAAAATCAAGGCATATAAAAGTACACTTCTCCATAATTCAATGTCAGGAAACATATAGAAAACGACTGAGAGTACTATGAACGATAACCCCAGACTTGTGGTCAGGCGGATTACTGTTATCCTGAGATCCCGGCAGGCATCCAGTTGATATAACCCAGTCGCCAGCAAAACAATGTAAACCAGTAATACAAACGAAAGAATTTCTACGACAACAGATGAAAAGCTAGGTACGCTGAGTTCCGCAAGTATATAACGAAAATTCATCCCGCCCCAAATTGCCCCGAGAAGAATAAATAGTTCCACAACCCCCAATATAAATAAAGACTTTGGAATATAATGTTTAAATATTCTAATCATTTTTATTATGTGCCTTAAAACGCTTATAACAATTCTGGCAATTGAATATAATCACTCTTATGTCAGAAAGTCAGACTATTCCATTTTCATGCGGACAATAGTATTAAGTTATGAATAAAGCATTTCTAAAACCTTAGTAAGGTCTTAACATTATGCAATAAATTTCATTTTACTACATGATATTAACCATATTTATTGCAGAATACAGATGAAAGATAATAATTTTTCCATTTTTCTTATTTAAACTAATGTTTGAAATGGAAAAAAGCCTCATTATTTTACCCAAAATTCAACAGTGTCGGATTTCTTTACACTTTTTATTTTCTTCAAGAACATTATTGAAAATCACCTTAACCTATTGGTTTTATATATATTTTTTTAGTATATCTTTTATATCCTACTGCCAGTTCTACTCTTTTTTCTCTACTGGCCAAGAATTGTGTCAGTTTTTTTTACACTTATTGATAAAATATATACCTGTAGGAGAAAAATTAGATAATTTATACGACTACTCTGTTGTTTTTATTGTATTTTTTTAATATTGGCACAACATGTGCATATTCTTTAGCGAACGATCTGGTTTAGATAACTCGGAAGTTCTGAACCAATCGGATAATTATTTTTCGATTTGAAGTTTTTTAAAGTCTGAAAGGACAAAGATTATGAAAAAAATATTAACGACAGCAGCACTCGCAGTTGCATTTAGTGCCTCCGCTGCATACGCCGGCACCGTTAATCTTGGTGGTGTAGAAGTGGAAGTAAAGTCTGGACAGCTTACAACCAGCAATATTTTTGAAAATATAGTTTCCGTACCAGGTGACGTTTTAGGTGGCTTTGGTAAAATTGCTGTTGGTCTTGACGCCATTGTTAGTATATGTGGTGGATGTGAACTGACATTTGAATTTGGAGACTACGTACTATCTACAATAAGTGCGCCAGACGGTGATGGTAAAGTTGATCTGTCTTTCACAGGCGGTTGGGTCAAGGTTTATCTTGACCATAGTGCTGACTTTGATGATTCAGATATTACCACTGCTAACGATGGTACATTATGGTTGAGTATGATTGGTCATTCGCTTGCTTTGACTGATGGTAGTGGGCGTAGTGGCACATTATTTTCTGATGATATTGAATCTTTCCCCGCTACACCATCTGGCGCTAATGGTTTTGGATGGTTAGATGTAATCGGTGGTCTGGCCATGGCAAATTTCGATACTGATGGTGAAGCTGGTGGTTCAGATTTATTTCTGGACTCAAACTTCGGTTTTGATAGTAGTCGATCTACTGATCCATACCCAATTAGTGGTTCTGCAAACCTGGAAGGTACTGTGCTTCCTGAACCTGGTGCACTTGGCCTGCTGGGTCTTGGGTTAGTTGGTTTTGGTCTTATGGCTCGCCGCCGTCGCTCATAAATCAAATATAGTATTACTAAAAATTACGGGCTCCATATATTGGGGCCCGTTTTTTATTGCAGAAAATTATAGTCTGTTTTCTAGTAAAAAATCATACCCTTTGACTTAATTAACTTTCTCAGAGTAAGCTTTGGATATTTTTACGAATGGAGCGCACTGGATTTCTGGTTTTACCGGGGAAACCAATCCTGCCCGTAAATACAACCTCGCCAAAGCGTCCGCCCAACAGGGCATCAAGGTTTCCCTTTAGTCGGTTTGCCTTACTTGTGAGAGAGCTTATTCCACCGGAAAAATCAATCCCCTGATCTGCATAGTAACTGAAGCAGATTGTAGCCATAGAGGGCTGCATGACCAGACCCTGTTTAGTGGCCTGAAGCCAAAATCGTTGCAGCTTCTCACCGGCATGTAATATATCGGCAAGCTCCTTCTCTTTCCCATCCTTCCATAAAAGTGCGAAATGCCCCGCACATTTATATCCTGGCAGAATATCCATTTGCAGTCGCCCGAGAACAGTTCCAGCCATATATACATTCATGAAATTCATTCGAGACCATCTCTTCATGGCGTACTTCATAATTTTGAGACTGAGTTTATCCATGCCTACGGCCCCGGCTGGCACCCCTTCACGGCTATTACCCGGCCTCCAGTCAATGATTCTCTGATGGATCCTGAAACAGGCTTTGATCCGGAGCCGGATATCGGTTGCCGCCGCATTCATGCGGGCAAAACTCATCCGCTGGCCCGGGCTATCAAACCATAGAATATCAAACAAATCGTCTATTTCTGCCGCAAGAGAAGCTTTTGAAGAGTAAGTCATTTTTTTTGTCTGATAGGAAAATCTATTCACCGATCTTAAAGTTACATAATCCAGAAGATCGTCATTCACTGGTTTTTTGAGTTTTCTGAAATTTACTTCAATTGCTAATGCCCGGCCATCCCACACCATATCTCCCGGCAATTTCCAACTTAGAGAAAGGCCGTGGGATGCAGCCGCCATCCTCATTGTTTCCAGCATCATACCAACAGAAAGGTAAGTAGGGCGTCCATGATCAAATTCATAGGGGTTATCTGTTTCTATCTCAGGAATGTGGACAACCAGTTTTCTTTCACTCTTAATCGTAAACTTCCAGGGTTGCTCATTGTCTCCACTGGGCGCCCATCGAGCCTGATCTATGATTTTCTCCATGACGGATTCTGCAATTACAGTGTCCATTTGTTCCGCAGATTGGGTAAGTTTCGCAAAAAATTTCTTGCCGAAAAAATATTTGAGTCTTTGAATAGGATTAGCATTTCCAAACGGCATATAGCCCTTTCTGAGAATTCCTCGGTAGGCATCATAAAGCTGAAAGTGAGGTGCAGCCCTTACCTTTCCGCGAGCAAGAAGAATTTTTAAAGCTTCGGTAACCAGAAGGCCGGTACATAATTGTATACCCATGGGTGTTGAGGGAACTTTGTGATTTTTCATATCCACATATGATGAATCCACCAGATACGCCTGATGTAGCGGACGGGGAGTCAGACCTATTAAAAATTTGACATATTTTTCTTCTTTTGTGTCCTGATCAGAAAAATTGAAATAATCTTCAAAGCTCATTTTACCTTCGAGAAAAGTCAGCATGGCCGCGCCCATTCCTACTGGAGCGCAAGTAATAGCCGAGATGGAAAGTTCGTTACAACGCTTAAAAACTGCACGTCTAACATCCAAGGCAAAAAAATCAAATCCATCTACTAGCAGATCTACCCCATCCAGGAATTCGTCAATATTATTATTTCCAGGTGCGTCCGAGATGCCTTCATTGAATGATTTTATTTTGATATCCGAGTTAATATCTGCAGCCATTTCAGCCATGACATCTGTTTTAGGCTTGTCCACTGTTGAAATAAAGGCACCAACCTGCCGATTAAAATTGGCCTGCTCAAACACATCCATATCTGAAATATGAAAGTTGGAAACACCAAGACGCGTCAATGCCAGTAGATAGGCACCACCGACACCACCCATTCCGGGAATGGCAATTTTTTTGTGTCTTAGTAGAAGTTGCTCACTTTTTGAAAGCCAGCCTAAATTTCGCGCAAAAGCCTCGGCATGGGAAAAATCAGAAGATTTCATAGGCGCACTACTCAGTTGTCAACTTATCAAGAAGATCGGTGGCATCCTTCCGACCTTCGAAAGGCCTCCCATCGCGTTTTAAATCTTTCAATAGCTCTGTTGCTTCTTCGATCTCGCCTGCTTGTATCAGAGCCAGAACCAGATGATATTTGAAGCTCAGGGTATCCGGTGCGTTATCAACAGCCTTCCTATATTGACGAACCGCACTACTTACTTCTTTCCGCGCAAGGAGAATTTCACCCTCCGTATCAAGGTATACTGCTACATCCGGGCTAATTTCACGAGCCTCACGGATGGTGAAAAGAGCTTCATCCAGCTTATCCATCTTATAAAGCGACCAGGCTAGATTATTCAATACATCAGATTGGCCGGGGTGTCTTTCCAGTATCAGGGCATATTTTTCATTGGCTTTTTGATAATTTTTTCGCTCAAGATATAAATCCCCAAGTGAAGCTGTTGTGGTCATATCCTCCGGGTGATCCCGATGCCATTCTTCCATCAAATTGGCCGCAGTATCAATTTTTCCTGAAAGCCGATAAGTCGTAGTAAGTTGCAGCAATGTTACTGTATTCTTTTCAATTTGAAAACTTTTATCAAAGAAATATATAGCTTTATCATAATTTTCAGTAGCCAGATTTATTCGGCCTCTAAGAGAATTATACTCCACATCATTGCTTAAATTACCTGCGACTTTAGAGAGAATATTATCCGCATTTTGCCATTTCCCTCTTGAAGCCTCAATCAAGGCCAGATAAATCTGGGCTCGTGCGCTCTCTGGCTCTAGGGATAAAATTTCATGAGTCACCTTCTCCAGTTTTATATAATTTTTACTGGAATCATAGGCCGAAGCCAAAAGCGCCAGTGCAGTCATATTTTTTGGATTCTCTTTTACCAAAATTTCAAAAGATCTTTCAGCTGCACCAAATCTCTTCAGAATCAACTGTGCCTTTCCCCTTACCTCGTGCAACCCAGACGCCTTGGGGAAAAGCGGTATTATTTTATCACTCACATCCAGTGCCTTATCCGCTTTACCTACTGATAGATAATGACGCGCCAATACGAGAACTGGTAGCCGCGCATTGGGATTGAATTCTACTGATTTCTTTAAGTATTCAATAGCTTCTTCTTTTCTGCCTTCTTGTGATTTCAGCATATATAGACTAAATGACGTTTGTGCATCACGTGGATGTATTTTCAAATATTGCAGTTGCACGTCCTGGGCTTTTTTCAATGCGTTATTTTTCAAATGTATTGCCGTTACCAGACGTGAAGCTGCCAAATTGCCAGGGTCCTTGGCAAGAACTTTCAAAAACGAAGGCAGAGCTTGCTGTATCTCACCTTTTTTATACAGGGCCGTTCCTTCACATAAATGACCGTTTGCATTTTTAGGATCAATTTTCTGAAGTTCCCTGCAATTCTCTAAAGCTTCTGTATATCTACTTGCTATAATTAAAGTTTTAGCGCGAATCATTATGCGCTTATATTCGTCGGTGACTCCAGCTAGAGCCCGCTCCATTTCTCTTAATCCCTCTTCAATTTCACCCTCTGTAATTTTCATGAGAGCAAGTTTCTGTCTACTTTCTACTTGCTCCGGATTCTCTCTCAGAGATTGTTCCAAATGAAGTCTGGCCTGTTCAATATCCCCTTTCTGCAACTCATAACTTGCCAGCATATTGAGAAATCGTTCTTTTTTTTCAGCCTGATCGCTAATGTCTTTTACGGTCGAATAGGCATCTTCTTTTTTGTCCATGCGGACTTGCAATCGTGCCATAAGTTCTTTTGCACGCAAATCGTCTGGAAATGCTTCCAGATATTGTTGAACATAAGCATAGCTTTGCTCATTTTCCCCCAGGGCAAAAGTAGCCGTGGCAGCAATGAATTTTGTTCTGCTATCGCCTGGTGCCTTGATTAAAGCTTTTTCAGCATATTTTTTGGCATCAGGATAGTTGTTAGTTAGAATGGCATGAAGGCCCGAAACATAATTAACCAATCCATTTTCTGGAGCCAATTTTCTGAATTTAATTAGTGTTTCTTCTGCTTCATCATTTTTACCATTTATAAGTTGTACCCATGCTAAATATACCTCGTTGATATAAAAACTAGGGTAATATTCCACAAGCTTGCGGTAAAATATCTCTACCGCTTCAAAATCTCTCGCTACCCAGCTACGCCCAGCCCTCAATTTTAAAAGATTTTGGTCATTTGGCAGTATGGCTTCGGCTAGAGCTATGTATTTATCCGTACTCTCAATATCTTTTTTAATAAAGCTGATCCGGGCCATTCCCACCAGAGAGCGCATGTTACCCGGCGCTGTCTTGAGAACTTCTTCAAAATACCCCTCAGATATTGTTATTTCTCCCTTGCCAAGGTGGGCCGCGCCCAGAAAATTTCGTTTGCCAAGAGAAAGTGGTGTTACATTATCCGGCTCATATGAAATGGTTTCAATAATTTGATCAAATTTGTTTTGTAAAAGCCAGCTTTCGACAAGCGGAAGTATGATGATATTTTCATCAACACCCAATTCACCCGCTTTTTCAATTTCCTTTTCAGCTGCAAAGCCCATACCTAGTTCAAGGTAAACCCTTCCAAGCAAGAAGCGAACATCCTGGCTGTCGGGGTAGGTAAGCAGAGCATTCTTTAATTCTATAACAGCAGATTTTAAATCACCTTCAGATTGCCAATTGAGTGCGCGTTGCATGCGATCTTCGAGGCTGATTGTCTCCTGCCCGCAGCCTGGCAGGAAAAAAGTAGCCATAATGATAATAAGAATTCCCCAACTGACTTGTTTACTCCGGGATAATATTTTAATAATAGCACGTGTTAACAACATATTCTCCTCACTTCCGACTTATTTAATTCAGCAAACTAATAATTTTATGCTGATTCACCATTTGAAATGATAGTCGCTCTAAATTTTTTTTTAATCTTTTCTAATTTACATAAGGGCTTTGGTAAGGCCATAATTGGCCATATTCAGTAATTACTGCCCAGATATCCTGATGAGTTTCATGTATTTTGTCGAGCACAACACCAATTTCATTATATAAAGTCCTGCGCTTGCCATGGTATTCCACTAATCCCCCAACCGGAATAAAATAAATGCCCAGCTTTCTTAGCAGTCTCTGTAACGTTGGCTCGATAACTACAGACCAGTGTGAAACCTTATGTTCAACGCTCATTCTGAGTATCGCCTTCATTAACCCTAGCGTGATATGAGGGATTACCCTTTGGTGATTATTGATGCTGGCAAGACTTTCCTCTATGCCCGGAATATGAGTATCATAAATTCTTTTGCGAAATTGTTTTGAGATAGAGAAACGTGAAATTTCAGCGGTTTTGCCTCGTGGCAGAATTTGTTCGCTTAACCCTGACAAGTTATTGGAAACATTAAAAGCAGGTAAAGGGTCAGTTAAGATTTTATTGGGCGGCAATATCAGCCTGACGGTTCCCGCCATAATTCCAGTTTTTTTATGAACAAGCAGGCTGGAAATAGATCTGTCATCATAGACGTCTCTTTCCAGATGATCTGCAAATTGACTCTTGTCTTCAAAGCCAGTTTCCAGACAATAAACCTGGTACCTCAACTTGAAACACTCTTCAAGTAGTGTAGGTGTGTCTGCTGCAATAACATCAAAAAGCATATTATAATCTTTTACTAGCTGAATATCCCCGTTTGGGGGTTTATCATAATTTTTTTGATTTGAAAGCTGGTTTTTCATATTAAAGTTTTTGTCTTTCAAATTAAGTTTAACCTAGGTTGTATTACTCTAATCGCAGTCCGTTAAGGAATGGTTTAATGATGATTAATAAACTATTAATATTTTACGATTTTTCTAAAACCTACAGCTATTCAGCCATACTCAATAGTCGAAAAAGAATTTATAATGGCATTTACACAATGTAATTTTACATTATCCGGGTCGATGGTGCAAGCCGCCGTATATTATACCTATTTTGAGTCGACTAACTGATTCGTGCGAAGTAAATAACAGCCTTCAATATGAAAAAGTCAGGGCAATGTATTTTCATAATCAGACATCTACATTTAACTGTTACAACAAAAGCAAAAAAGCAGACTTGTAAAAAATAAACAAGTAACTACATTGATCCCTGAAAAACAATATCCGAAAACAGGATTAGTCGTGGAATATTTTTCAGTATTTGGTGGACTCATACTTCTGATCTTTGCAGGGGATAAGCTTGTTGAGGGCTCTGTTGCCATTGCAGAGCGACTGAATATCAGTAAATTGGTCATTGGTATTACAGTGGTGTCTTTCGGCACCTCAGCCCCTGAATTGGTGGTTGGGATTGACGCTGCCCTTTCCGATGCCCCTGAAATAGCCTTGGGAAATGTGGTCGGCAGTAATATTGCAAATGTATTTCTGGTTCTCGGCATACCGGCTCTATTCTATCCCTTTGTTTGTGAAGATAAAGAAATAGGCCATAGCCTTACCTATATGATGCTTGCTACTATATTATTTATTCTGCTGTCCTACTTCGGGCCGCTTCACATATGGCAGGGTATCACTTTGATAACACTGCTTATTATATTTCTGTATTATTCTGTTAGGCGAGCCAGGAATAACGCAGCTATCCTGAAGCATGATATTGATTTTGCTGAACGGGTGTTGAAAGATTTTGATGCTGGCCCTGAAAAACTACTTTCCTTTTCCAATATGATATTTTTCACTGTTCTAGGCTTGGTGGGTCTGGTTATTGGCGCACATATGCTAGTGGATGGGGCAATAGTCATCGCCAGAACAATGGGTATTAGTGAAGCTGTAATCGGTCTTACTATTGTCGCCATTGGAACATCACTTCCAGAACTGGCTACCTCCCTCATGGCGGCCCGCAATAAACACGGCGATGTTGCCATGGGCAATATTATTGGCAGTAACCTGTTTAATATTCTCGCCATTATGGGCACCACATCTCTGGTCGCACCGATTACTATACCTGAGCAATTTTTTCATGTGGATTTTCTGATTATGTTAGCAACTTCCCTGTTATTAATACCCTTTGCCATGGGAAAGATAAAAATTAGCCGCCCGATCGGAATTGCCTTTTCAGCATTATATATTCTGTATTTGATTTTCCTCGCCGTACAATCAAATCTTATTTGATTGCCAAAACAACTCTTTCATACTAACTAGGGTCAGAACACTAATTATAAACCACAAGAAAACCGGATCAGAATAATATGAAAGCAAGTAACCTTACTCCCTTGAAATTTGCCGATGCGTCGCGCTCAGTGCGGCATGTTTTTATTCGTGATCTCGTATTGGACAGCTATATTGGGGTCTATGATCATGAGAAAAATAGCACCCAAAAAATCCGTGTAAATGTCGATTTATCGGTAATTGAAAATATGAAAAATCTGGATGATAATATTAACAATGTTGTCTGTTATGAGAAAATTGCCCAGGCAATTGATACCATCGTCAAATCAGGGCACTTTCATCTTGTAGAAACATTGGCAGAAAATATCGCAGCAATGAATCTTCAGGACGCCAGAATTTCCCGGGTCAGGGTTCGAGAAGAAAAACTTGAAGCCATAAAAAACACGACCAGTGTCGGTATAGAAATCGAAAGATACCGCAAATAGGCTATTATTATATCCTTATATTTATTTATCGCATTTTCTTTTAAAAAAACCTTGCATTATCACTATTTAGCAGATTTATACGGCTTACTTGTGCACATAAGTGTCGGTTTAATTAATTCCAGTTCCGAAACAACTCAGCGGACAGAAAGATTTCTTTTTAATAGCACTCTGACTTAATCTTTATTCTTGTATTTCAATATGTTACTGTA
>JAJFIP010000189.1 GCA_021774875.1 Emcibacter sp. | reverse complement strand
ATGCCGATACCGCCACCCATGAGAAAGGACTTGTCTGTCCCTTCATCAAGGGGGAAATGATTGTGGGGTGGTGAAATAAAGACTTTGCGCCCCTCATTAAAAATCCGTCGCATAAGTTTCGATCCGCCCCGGCCTTCATCTTCACGCAGAACGGCGATCTGATAATGTGATAAATCAGCCGGATTGCCACACAGGCTATATTGGCGGAAATATTCCGGGGCGACCACCACATCAATATGAGCACCCGCATTGAAAGCAGGCAAAGCCATGCCATCTAATCTGGACAATTCATATTTTGTCACATCATCGGTCATATGTTCTACTTTTGAAACTTCCACCTGAAATACTGGTGGTGGTCCTTCTGTAATGATACGTTCATGGGCCAAATCAGAAGTATCATTAACTTTCAGGCGGTTTTGATAAGCTTTTGGTGTGATTAAATCCTCATAGGCGGCTATGCCTTTTTCTCTGTCCATGGGGAAGGGGGCTGGATAAGGCGGCGGGGCAAGATTAGCCGGATACACTGCCAAGGTCTGATCCTCATATTTCAAATCCAGATCAAGTTGTAATTCCCGCTTGTTGGTTTGTTCGGCCAGTTTGTAGGGGCCATCATCCACCATTACCAGATCCCACCACCATTTTTTAACGGGGTTCAGTCGGCCATTACCAAGCCAGTCATCAAATTTGGCCAGGAATTTTGCTGCCCAGGGAGCGTTAGTTGCCAGCCAGCGGAAGGGAGCTTCGGCAAATATTCCCTCCAAATTCCACGGGCAGGTTTTCATACAGCGGCCACACATGGCTCCCGCCGCTTGACCAATACGATAGGTTATACATTTCTGGCTATCTGATTTCCAGATTTCATAGCCGTTAAACATTAACTTTGGCCCGGCTGTGATGGCACCTGATGGGCATTCCCGGGCACATTTGTTGCAATGATTGCAAAAATTCTGAAGTCCAAAATTTATTGGTCTGTCATGGGTGAGCGGCATATTGGTGGTAATTGCCCCGGATTTCAGGCGTGGCCCTAGAAACGGATTCAATATGACTTCGCCAATTCGGCTGACCTCGCCAAGGCCGGACAGCAGCAGTAGTGGTGGTTGCAGGACTTCGCCGTCCATGGCCGTATGGGCCCGTGCGGAATAGCCAAGGGCACGAATATGTCCCGCAATAATACCACCCAACAGGGAAAACCTTAAGTATGCCCGCATAGATTGGGCGCAGGCAATCCAGTCATCACCACTGGCCCCATCCATGGTTTCATGGCCCTGATCAATGATCACCGAAATGGCATTTTTGTGATAGGGCGTGATTTCAACACCACCAGCATCATGGGAGTAATAGGCCCAATCGGGGCAACGGCTGATACCAACTGCATCAGCACCAAGAAAATAAAGGGCTGCCTTTACATTTTCAGCATTACGGGCCGCATCATGGGTATTTTCATTGATCTCAGGAGCTTGCTTGCCATTTTGAATGACGATTAAGGCTCCTAATGCTGTCCTTGTAGCATAAGAAGTGGGGTTTTTACGCACATAATCACCACTTTTGGCACTATCCTGCGCGGCCTTTCCCAAATCACCAAACAGGGCGCGGGCAAACATGTCAGTTCGTTTGGGAACCCGGGCTACGCGCTCCTCATCAATGAAGGTTGTTGGCTCATCTTGTCTTTTTGTACTTTCAAAGGGAAAAGCCCCATCTTTGAAGGGGCGGTTTTTATAGAGTTGTTGATTGAAAGCATTCTTGGCTATACCCATACCAAACCACCATTTAGGTCCAAGCCAGACATTATTGGCCAGTGGTAAATCTGGCTGTACTTTCAATGTGGTTGTTATGGCCCCAATGCCAAATCTTCGTCCAAGATAAGGGTTAGTAACATAGGGACCATTTTTATCCTGCCCAACTGTGCCAAGTCCCGCCGCCACGGCAAGGGCATAGAGATTAACATCAGAGGAACTATGACTATGAGCGCGGGCTTCATAGCCCAAAAGACGGATATAATTTGCAAGCACGGCAACAGTTTCAGTAGCGCGGACTGTGGCCCTTTGTAGCTGACAATCCTGTATCCATTCACTGCCTGATTCTAGCTCGCCCGGATCACGCGGGAATTCATACAAAAAGACAATGGCGTGGCTGTGATGGTCCATACTACTGGGCGGCTTTGCCATGGTATCTTTTAGGCCAGCCATGATTTCATCCACACCTGACGCTAATGTATTGGTCTGTTTATTGCTCAGAATTTCTGCCAGACGGCTGATGTCTGGATTAACTATCGGACTGTCAAGAATGGCTTCCTTGGACAATTGGCAGATGCCAACCTGACTGGCATCACAATAGTAACCGAATGATTTTAAATTCTGGGCACGTTCAAGTGGATCGTCTGGAATTTCCGCTTTTTCAACTTTGACCATTCCATCCCGAATGGCGTCCAAAATGGCCTGATAATCCTGCATGGCATTTATCAGGCTGGTTGGATCATCTGATCGTGAAAAAGACACAGGAGTCATTTCAGGAATACAACTGAAATCTACTGGTTTGATCTTGCGTTTTAAATTTTCCAGTGGGTAAGAACCAAGATGAAATGGTCGGTCTTTATAGGAAAAAAGGCGCATAGCGGTTTATCCGTTGTCAAGTAGGCAGCTTAAGTTAATATAGTTGAACTTTCAAGTATATTAAGACTATTATTCTGAAACTTTAAGCACTATTTTACCCATATTATTACCACCTTCCAGAAATTTGTGGGCTTTGGCGGCATCTTTCAGGGCAACGACTTTGCTAATGATTGGCTTTATTTTACCCTGCTCAATCAATGGCCATACTTTTGTGCGCAAATTTTGTGCGATATCCGCTTTAAAGGCGGTCTCCCGCGCCCGAAGGGTTGAGCCTGTAAAGGTCAGTCGTTTCAGCATGATAGGTAAGATGTTAGCTTTGACTTTTGGGCCTCGCAAGACAGCGATCATAACGATGCGACCCTCAACGGCCATGACCATAAAATTCCGCTTCATATAGTCGCCGGCAACCATATCCAGCAGGACATTGACCCCTTTGCCTCCGGTAAATTTCTTCACTTCCTCGGCAAAATCCTGACTTTTGTAATTTATCGACAGGTCTGCCCCCAGTTCTGCACAAAAAGCTGCTTTTTCATCGCTACCGGACGTGGTGATGACAGTTGCCCCAAAGGCCTTGGCCATTTGTATAGCTGCAGTACCTATGCCCGATGTGCCGCCATGAACCATGAATATTTCTTCTGCCTTCAAGGCGCCGCGATCAAAGACATTGGACCAGACTGTAAAGAAAGTCTCTGGCAGGGCGGCGGCCTCAACCAAGGTTAATCCTTGGGGAATGGGTAAGCATTGGTTCGCCGGAATAGTACAATATTCTGCGTATCCACCCCCGGCTACCAAGCCGCATATCTGGTCTCCTATAGCCCAGCCAGACACGTCTGGTCCCATTTCAATAATTCCACCAGATATTTCCAGCCCCGGTATTTCTGATGCGCCCTTTGGTGCGGGATACATCCCGGTACGTTGCATGATGTCGGGGCGGTTAACACCTGCGGCGGCCACCTTGATCAGCACTTCATCATCTTTTATCTGGGGCAGTTGGATTTGACGGGGTTTCAAGACATCAGCATCACCAGATTTGGTAATTTCAATGGCTGTCATAAAATTTGTCATGGGATGTCTTTCATTTTTGTTGTTAATTCCACTATGCTATAGAAAATGAACATTAATGAAAAAATATCAAGGGAATAAAATGACAGATTTTGAGGATGATTTACCCCTGGCGAAAGATTCGCCGCTGGTAATGATGATGAAGGAAGACCTTGCTGTGCATTCCGTGGAGGTATTAAAGGCACGTCTGGAGAGCTTGAGAACGGAAATAGACCGTACTAATCAGGCCTTGGCTGACAAGGGGGATGCCAAACAGTCGGCTGAAAGCTTTTTTAAATAATTTTTGTTAATAAAATTTCTGGACAACTTGTATCTAAAAAGTAACTCACCCTTAAGGAATTCATTTTATGATATATGAGCAAGTTTAATTTGAGTATGAATGTATGAAGCAGCCGGACATTAATGAAAATGGCTTACTTGACACCCGTTTTCTGGAAAAATCATATCAGGAAGCCATGGAACTTACTCAGGCAGTTGCAAGTTATCTAGAAGTGGAAAATGCTCAACTCAAGGATAGCGATTTAACTGTGGGTAAAGAAATTTATTATGCCAGTGAAAGTATGCGGGTATCAACTTGCCTGATGCAGGTGATGTCCTGGTTTCTGGTTCAAAAGGGGGTAGCTGCGGGTGAAATTACCAAAGAACAGGCACAGTCATTAAAATTCCGCTTGGGCGCAATGGATATTTGTCTCGCGGAGGTTGATTCCAATAAAAAACATTTACCCGAAAAGTTTGTTGAATTCCTGAAAAAATCCCAAGACCTTTACCGGCAGGTTGCCCGAATGGACAAAATGGTTTATGGCGATAATGAAGTCACAAACCCGGTCCATGAATTATTCAGCCTAATTCAGAATACAGACAGTTCAGAATAAGAATCAGCCATAAAAAAATCAGAGAAATTTATAAAAATAAATATCTCTGATCCGAGAATTGTAAATGTAAAATTATTTTGACAGTTTGAAGTTGCCAAAACGCTTGTTGAACTGAGCAACACGTCCTTTATCAGCTATTTTCTTGGAACCGCCCGTCCATGCGGGGTGGGATTTTGGATCAATTTCCAAAGTCATCGTATCACCTTCCTTGCCCCAGGTGGAAAAGGTTTTGTAGCTGCTGCCGTCGGTCATTACCACATTAATTTCGTGATAGTCCGGGTGAATATCCTGTTTCATCGCTTTTTCTCTCCGCGAAAATTTGTTGGGCTTATATAGCGAACCCCTATTATGAAAGCAAGGGGTGTTTGCAGTTTTATTGACATTCCTGACTTATGAACATTGTGGCCAGGTGCGATGCCTGCTATATGCTTTATCATAATATTTTTCAAAACTTCAGGGTAATTGTAAAGAATGGCACGTACGAATATTGCAGATTCGGAAAAAGACATTGCTCCTCGTAAAAATGTAAGTGAAATCAGATTGTTATGGGGGTTTCTTTCCCGTTATAAAAAAACCATGGCTAGTGCTTTAGTGGCATTGGTGATTGCATCAGGGGCCACTTTGCTGATTCCGCTTGCCTTTAGACATATGATAGATACCGGTTTTTCAGATCAGAATACAGATTTGATTAATGTTTATTTTGCCGCCCTTTTGGGTGTGGCTCTGGTGCTGGCTGTCTCTACTTTTGCCCGGCATTATCTGGTTTCATGGATAGGGGAACGAGTCGTGGCTGATATTCGCCGTGCCGTATACAGTAATGTCATTTTGCTCAGTCCGACTTTTTTCGAGAAAAATCTTTCAGGAGACATTATTTCTCGGCTGACCACTGATACCACCGTTATTCAGTCTGCGGTTGGCTCCACCGTATCGATTGCTTTACGCAGCACTCTGACCCTGATTGGTGGTCTTGTTTTTATGGCCGTGACCAGTGCCAAGATGCTGGGACTGGTTTTGCTGGTTGTGCCTGCTGTCATTATTCCCATGGTTATATTGGGTCGCAAGGTTCGTAAGTTATCAACCCAGACACAAGATAAAACAGCCGAAGTCAGTGCGGTGGCCAATGAAACCATCGGTGCGGTGCAGCTCATTCAGGCCTTCACACAAGAGGGGCGGGAAACCACAAGATTTGGCGGTTTTGTGGAAAAGGCTTTTGATATATCCATAGCCCGGATCAGGATAAGGTCATGGCTTACCGGCAGTGTGATCCTGATGATTTTTGGTGCCATGGATCTGGTTCTCTGGATCGGGGCTAGTGATGTTATTTCCGGGAAAATGACCGGGGGAGAATTGGCATCTTTCGTTATGTATGCGGCGATGGTTGCGGGGGCTGTCGGTTCCTTAAGTGAAGTATACGGCGAATTACAGCGTGCGGCTGGTGCCATTAGCCGCTGTGTGGCCATCATATCCACCGAGGCAGACATCAAGGCTCCCCCCAACCCAGTACAGTTACCAGAGCAGCATGAAGGTAGAATTGAATTCCGCAATGTAGCATTCACCTATCCGTCAAGACCCGATGATAAGGTCCTCAATCAATTCAGTCTATCAGTGGCAAAAGGCGAAAACCTGGCTATTGTTGGCCCCTCAGGTGCGGGGAAATCAACTGTATTCCAATTGATCCAGCGGTTTTATGACCCGCAGGACGGTGAAATTCTGATTGATGGGGTGAATATCAGGGGTGCTGATCCTAAGGAATTTCGCAAAAGGCTGTCCATCGTGCCTCAGGAAAGCGTTATTTTTGCCACCAGTGTTGAAGAAAACATTCGATATGGTAATCCTGATGCCAGCGATGAGATGGTTAAGGCTGCTGCCGTTGCTGCCCGTGCCGATGAATTTATTGTAAAGCTTCCTGACGGCATGCAGACCTATCTGGGCGAGCGCGGTAGTCGTCTGTCTGGCGGCCAGCGTCAACGGATTGCCATTGCTCGCGCCATTCTAAGGGATGCACCGATCCTGCTTCTGGACGAGGCCACATCCTCACTGGATGTGGAAAGTGAGAAAAATATCCAGCAGGCTCTGGAAAAACTCATGGAGGACAGAACCACACTTGTTATCGCTCACCGCCTTGCCACCGTGCTTAAAGCTGACCGCATCGTGGTTATGGACGAGGGCCATATCATAAACATCGGCAGCCATGAAGAACTGATGGAAAAGGAAGGACTCTATGCCCGACTTGCCAGACTTCAGTTTGGTGAAATGAAATAATCCTTACCTCTGGGTCAGACGCATTTCTATGCGGCGGTTTCGCTTCAGGGCTTGCGGGCTATTTGATTTATCAAGCGGGTGAAACTGGCCAAAACCGGTGGCGGCCAGTCTTTTGGGGGCGATACCTTGGGAAATCAGGAATTTGACCACTGACAATGCCCGCGCAGTTGACAAGTCCCAATTGGACGGGAATTGCCGGGTTCTGATCGGCAACACATCCGTATGGCCATCGACGCGCAACACCCAGTCAATTCCTTTTGGGATATTTGCCGAAATTTCCTTTAAGGCACTGGCGAGCTTGGTCATTTCCTCCTGTCCTTCCGGCCCAAGGGTTGCTGAACCCGAAGAAAACAGCACCTCTGACTGGAAAACAAACCGGTCGCCATGGATGCGGATGTCTGAACGGCTGCCAAGTACTTTTTTCAAACGTCCAAAGAATTCAGACCGGAACTGGCTCAGTTCCTGAACCTTGGAGGCGAGGGCGGCATTTAAGCGTTGACTCAGATTTTCAATGGATACCCGCTGATCCTTGTCTCTTTGTTCAGAGGCCTCCAACGCGGCATTGAGCACTGAAAGCTGTTTGCGTAATGTGGTCAACTGATGATTTAGCAGATCAATCTTGCGATTTGCGGCAAGGGTAAGTTCTTTTTCACGGGCGAGGGTGGCTGTGGACTCACGGTATCTTTTTTCCAGATCGCGTATGACTTGGGTTTGTTCATCGCTGCTCCTTTTTACCCTGGTCGTGTTTCCCAGAGCATCTGCCAGATCAGATTCCAGTTCCAGAATGCGAGCTGTCAACTCCTCTTTGGAAATATTGGATTCCTGCAAATTGGAAGAAATACGGTTAAATTCGGTACTCAGATCATCAGTGATTTGCTGCTGGATGGACAGGCTGTCCTGAAGATCAAAAATTTCGGCCCGAAGTTTGTCCAATATATCGTCCTTGCTGGATAATGCCTGCCCCAGAAAGAACTGGGCCAGCATAAAGATTGACAGCAGGAAAATAATAACCAGCAGCATAGTGCTGAGGGCATCAACAAATCCGGGCCAGCTGTTGGCCATTGATGAGTCGGGCCGCCTGCCAGAGCGCAAAAGGGCCATCAGTCATCCTTTCTGGCGGTCAGTTTTTTATCTGTAGTGAAGATAGGTTTTTTATTTGCTTTTGGCTTGGGGGTCGGCATGTCATAATCCATAGCGTCATCTGACTGGACAGTAACTTTTGGCTCAGGAGGAGCTGTTTCAGATGTTTCTTCAGGGATTTCTTGAGGGACTTCTTCTGTAACGCGTGGTGAACTGGCTGCTCCGGGTTTTCTGTCAACAATGGCACCTAAGGTGCGGGCTAAAAGCTTAATTTCTGATTTCAGTGTGTCATTGAACTGATTTTGTCCCTTTACGGTCTCTTCGGTCAGATATTTAAGTTGCACATCCATATTACGCAGGTGTTTGATCTGAATTTTCTCATCTTCACCGGAAATCTGGCGTGAGAATAATTCAAGCATTTTTTTCAGAACAGCCCCCATTTCTGTCTGGCTGTCAGACAGGGTGGAAAGCTGCTCGGACAGGGTCAGCATGGCGGTGTTAACTTCATTACGCCTTTCCTCACTGCGGGCAATGACATTATGCAGATTCTCCAGACTGTCAGCGGACTGTTCCAGCAGAGCACCCACATAGGCTGGTACCCCGGCATCACTGCCTTCAACCGCAAGGCTGCTGCCCCGGGAAAGTTTGGTGACAGTGGACAGCCAGTCTTCAAGATCATTGAAAAAACGTCCCTGAGCCTGACCCGCCTGAAGATCAATGAAGCCAAGGACGACTGAACCGGCAAGACCGAATAGCGAGGAACTGAAAGCCGTACCCATGCCGCCGAGGGGGGCCGAGAGTCCGTCTTTCAAATCATCAAACAGGATAGCTATATCGTTGGAGCCAACGGTCAGGTTATTGATGGTGTCTTTAATAGAGCCAATGGTGCCGAGAAGGCCCCAGAATGTACCTAGCAATCCTAAAAATATCAAAAGACCAATAAGATAGCGGGTGATTTCCCTGCCTTCATCCATGCGGGCGGCAATGCCGTCCAGTATGGTGCGCATGGAAAGAGTAGACAAGGATAGTTTGCGGTCGCTTTCACCCATCATGGCGGCCATGGGGGCTATTATTTTAGGGGCATCGCCTGGAATTTCTGACGATTCACTTTTCCTGTATTTTTCGATCCAGCCCACTGCGGGATTAAGCATGGTGACCTGACGAATTGAAAAGATAATGCCAATGAAGAGAACCCCGGCAATCAACCCATTTAAGCCCGGGTTTGTCACAAAAGCTTCTTCTAATCGGGGATATAAGAAAACACAGAGGACAACAACAGGTATGAGGAAAAGCGTGATTCTTGTCAGATATTTCTGAGGACGGGTCATAACGAACAAATCCTTAATTTTATTTTTCTTCCCTAAAACAGCGCTGATAGTATCAGGACAGATCACAAGAGTCTAAGGCTTAGTTAGGCAATATTAAGGCGTTAGCATCTGGCAAAGTTATTTTTCTGCTTCTTTGGCAGATTTCCGTGCCGTCGCCAGAAGACGGGTCAGGGGGCCATGAATGGCTCCGTTGGTTGCTAGAATTTCACCGGTTTCATAGGCCTTATTCCTGCCATCAAAAGTGGTCACACTGCCACCTGCTTCACGGACCAGCAGAATTCCGGCAGCTATATCCCATTTATTAAGATCAGATTCCCAAAAACCTTCATATTTTCCCGCTGCCACATAGGCAAGATCGAGGGCTGCGGACCCAAATCTGCGTACGCCTGAAACTTCGCCCATAATAGTTTCCAGATTATGGATAAAGGCCCGATGACCCGGAGTGCCAAGCCAGGGGATGCCGGTAGCAAGCAGGCTGTAATTCAGATCCCGCCGGGCAGAGACCCTTATTTTCATATCATTGAGATAGGCGCCCCGGCCTTTTTCCGCCCAATA
>JAJFIP010000188.1 GCA_021774875.1 Emcibacter sp. | reverse complement strand
AGAAGATATATCTGGTGATGATACCGTGATCCGCCGGGAGATACGACTGGGTATTCTCCTGCCGCTCAGCGGGCCGGATGCCGCCATCGGTAAAGCCCTTCTCAATGCCGCAACACTGGCCCTTTTTGATTCCCGCGATCAAAGACTGGCCCTTATGCCCTATGATACACTGGGAACCGCAGAGGGGGCGGCTACGGCCATGACAGAACTTTTAGAGAAAAATCCTGATCTTGTGATTGGCCCGGTTTTTTCTCATTCCATCACTGCCATCAAATCCATGGCCAAGGAAGCCGGAATCAATGTTATCGGCTTTTCCAGCGATTATACGGTTGCCGGTGACGGTGTATTCCTGCTGAACTTTCCACTGGAAGAACAGATTGAGCGGGTTATCCGCTACACTTCTGATCAGGGATACGCCCGTTTCTCGGCACTTGTCCCGGAAACAACTTATGGCTCCCGCGCTATGGAAATATTAAGAGCGAATATTCTGGATCAGGAACGCGAACTGGCAGAAATAGAATTTTACCCCCCGGACAGCAGCAAACTTGTCGAGCCAGTCAAAAATATCGCCAATTATGATCAACGGCGCAAAACATACACGCGCGAAATTGATTTCCTCGAAAATATTGGCGAAGATGATGATATGGCGAAGGAAATGCTGGACGAGTTGAAAAGTTCGGAAACTATAGGGGACGTCACGTTTGATGCCATCCTGCTACCGGAAGGTGGGGCCATGCTGACCACGCTCGCCGCATGGGTATCATTTTATGAGATCGATCCCGCCAAAATCAAGCTGCTCGGCACCGGACTTTGGGACGATGAAATGCTGTTCCTTGAGCCTCAGCTCTATGGCGGTTGGTTTGCGGCACCGGATCACGAAATCTCCGCCAAATTCCTGCAAAGATACCGGCAAACATACGATCAGGACAGCCCTCGCCTTACTACTCTCGCTTATGATGCGGTTGCTCTGGCCGCAACACTGGTCCGGCAGTCAGAATTTCCCGATTTTTCAAGGGAGCAGATAACTAATGAAAATGGTTTTATCGGCCTTGAGGGACTTTTTCGTTTTTCTCAGCAAGGGCTGATTGAACGCGGCCTTGCTGTATATGAAGTAGGGGCCAAGGAATTCACTATCATTGACTCGGCGCCAAAAAGCTTTATTGAGCGGGATTTGCCCGCGCCCTTGGTGGCTACTACACCAGAATCTGGCTTAACAGACTATTCAGAAGCGGCATTCCCTGAGCTGTTGCCGTTAAATGATGGTCGTCCATTTCCATATAATCCAGCTCAAGAAGATGCTGTAAATACTGACGATTAATGAATTTTTCTATTTTTTGACCAATCTTTTTCTCAAAACTCCCAAGATCAATACCTTGGGTTAGCCTAAGTCCCATCATGATCATCTCCTCGGCCATCATCTGTGCTGTCAGACATTCCTGCTGGTCTGTGGCATGTCCTATTTGGGCGACATTTTTTAGCCATTTTTCCGGGCTTCTGTCCTGACTCAGAGCATAAAACTCGCCACCTGATCTTAGCCGTCCGTGCGCGCCCGGACCGATACCAATATAATCACTGTAAGTCCAATAGGTAAGATTATGACGGCTTTCCTGCCCCCGGACAGCATGATTGGAAACTTCATAAGCGGGAATCCCGTGATCCTGACATATTGATTGGGTCAGCTCATACATATCAGCCGAGAGATCTTCACCGGGCAATATAATCCGGCCTTTTTCATGGGCCTGATGAAAAGCGGTTCCGCGTTCGATGGTCAACTGATACAAAGATAAATGCCCCTCAACCATGGCCAACGCCCGGGTTAATTCTTGCTCCCACGCTCCCAAAGTCTGCCCCATACGGGCATAAATCAGATCAAAACTGGAGCGGTTGAAATATTTCTGTGACAGATCAATGGCCTGCCGCGCTTCTTTCACATTATGTTCCCGACCCAAAGCCTTCAGATCAGCGTCATTGAGGGCCTGTATGCCAAGGGAAAGGCGATTTATACCGGCTGCGGAGAAATCCACGAATTTTGCGGCTTCCACACTGGTTGGGTTCGCTTCCAGCGTGATTTCAATATTCTCTGCACATGGCCAGTTTTGCGTGACCCTGCTGAGCAGTTTTTCAACAGTAGCAGCAGCCATCAGTGACGGCGTGCCGCCACCAAAAAATATGCTTGAGATAGTTCGAGGGCCTGAGAGTTCCCGGTAATGATCCAGTTCCCGGCAGAGAGCATCCGCCCATAAGGTCTGTTCAATTTCATCCCGTACGTGGCTGTTAAAATCGCAGTAAGGGCATTTGGACAGGCAGAAGGGCCAGTGGATATATATGGCAAGATTTTTATTCGAAACAGGCATTGATCAATTTTTTAAAAGCATTGGCCCGATGGCTGATAGCGTGTTTTTTTGCCACTTCCATTTCACCAAAAGTAACAGCGTAATCACCGGGTCGAAACATGGGGTCATAACCAAAACCATTATTGCCCCGTATTGGCCAGACCAGAGTGCCATATACCCGGCCCTCAAAGGATATCACATGCTCATCAGGCCAGGCAATTGATAACACACAGATGAAATAAGCAGACCTGTGATCAGGTGTTTTGGTAGCGTCTATCTTGCCCAGTTCTATCTCAAGCTGATTCATGGCATAGTTAAAATCCCGTAGGCCCGTTTCAGGATTTACTGCCCATCGTCCCGAATGGATGCCCGGCCTGCCCCCCAGAGCAGGCACCACAAGCCCACTGTCATCGGCAAGGGCCACCAACCCCGAATTTTCAGCCGCGCTCAGTGCTTTTAATTGCGCATTTTCAATGAAGCTGTCGCCATCCTCCACAGGTTCGGGCAGATCAAGTGCCGCCGCAGAAATAGCTTTCACCCCATAAGGGGACAGCAGGGCTGCTATTTCCCGAACCTTTCCCTTATTATGGCTGGCAACTACTATTCTGTCAGCGGTAAATTTCCGCATTATAGCCCCAGAGCTTGATTCTGCAATTTAACCAATTGATCGACCCCAATTCGCGCCAACCGCATGAGACGCAAAAATTCTTCTTCGGTGAAGGGATGTTCTTCAGCGGTTCCCTGTATTTCCACAATTTTTTTATCACCGGTCAAGACAAAGTTGGCATCAGTATCCGCCGCGCTATCCTCATCATAATCAAGGTCGAGAACCGGCATCCCTTTATATATGCCGCAGGATACAGCTGCTACAGGTGTTTTTACCGGTAGTTCAGTTAACTTTCCATCAGCGATCATTTTCTGGAAACATTGCACCATCGCAACATAAGCCCCGGTAATGGATGCGGTGCGCGTACCACCGTCTGCCTGTATCACATCACAGTCAATACGGATCTGACACTCCCCAAGGGCTTTCAGATCGACTATTGCCCTTAGCGACCGCCCGATCAGACGCTGGATTTCCTGTGTACGGCCAGATTGCTTGCCCCTCGCCGCCTCTCGTCCCATCCGGCTGTGGGTCGAGCGCGGCAGCATACCATATTCAGCCGTTACCCATCCCTTGCCTGTATCACGCAAAAAAGACGGGGGTTTGTCTTCCAGACTTGCCGTGCATAACACATGGGTATCACCAAATTTTATCAGGCATGACCCCTCAGCGTGTTTTGAGAAACCCATATCAAGGGTTACAGCACGAAGTTGGTCATTGGTACGGCCTGAGGGGCGCATAGGTAATCTCCTGAAAAAATCTGTTACATTTATGCTTTCTTCTACAGACAAGATGGCTATGCGTCCATCACTTTTATTTGACTGTCCCCGTTGACCTTGGGGCCTGTCACACCTACATTTGGGGTTAGAAAATGTTGATCGAAGATTTAAACCAGCGGTCCCGAACCATATTTCGGCAGATTGTGGACACCTATATCCTGACAGGTGAGCCAGTAGGGTCACGTACGCTCAGTCAAAAGCTGAGCAATCCACTGTCCCCGGCAAGTATCCGTAATGTCATGGCCGATCTGGAGGACAGCGGGCTGATATTTTCCCCTCATATATCCTCTGGCAGAATCCCCACTGATATTGGCCTCAGGCTATTCGTCGATGGTATGCTGGAAATGGGCAATCTGTCGAGTGAGGAACGCACCAATATCCGTGTGCAGTGCCAGGAAAGTGATCAAAATGTGGAAGATATTCTCACTCGGGCAACAACTATGCTTTCTGGTCTGTCCCAATGCGCCAGTCTGGTAATAGCTCCAAAAAGTGACTTGCCATTAAAACATATGGAATTTGTTTATCTCAGCCCCGGTCAGGCTCTGGTTGTTATGGTCAGTGAAGGTGATGATGTGGAAAACCGGATCATCAAAATTCCCATTGGTCTGACACCTTCCGCGCTGACTCAGGCCGGTAATTACCTTAATACCCGGCTGGTAGGACGCACATTCATCGAGGCGAAGCGGCAGATTGAACAGGAACTGAAAAATCAGCAGGCCGAACTGGACAGCTTGACCCGGTCAGTGGTGGAACAGGGGTTGGCGGTATGGGCGGGCAAGCAGTCAAGCTCCACAGGCAGCACTGCTCATGATAATCTGATCATCCGGGGACAGGCAAAGCTTCTGGATAATATGGATGCGATCAATGATCTGGAGCGCATACGGCGTCTGTTCAGTGATCTTGAAAATAAAAAAGACCTCATAGGTCTGCTGGAGAGTGCCCGAGAGGCCGACGGAGTAAGAATTTTTATCGGTTCTGAAAATAATCTCTTTTCCCTGTCCGATTCTTCTGTTATCGCTTCCCCCTATATGAATGGCAATAATAATTTCCTTGGCGTGATCGGGGTTATTGGCCCAACAAGACTTGATTATGCCCGCATTATTCCACTTGTGGATTATACCGCCAAGGTAATTGGTAAAATACTTTAGAGATATTAAATATGACTGACGATAGTGAAAATAAAGATAACGAAACCCCGGAAAACGAAGTTCCAGAGCCGGAAGTTACGGGCGAAGAAACCACTGCTGAAGCACCAGTTGAGAATACTCCAGATGATAAACTGGTTTTGGCTGCTGCTGAAATTGCAGACCTGAAGGATAGGTTGTTGCGGGCGGTAGCAGAAACAGAAAACCTGCGCCGTCGCTCGGACCGGGAAAAATCAGATGCCGCCAATTACGCCATGACAGCTTTTGCCCGTGACCTGTTGAGTGTGGGTGATAATCTGCGCCGGGCACTGGATAGTATTCCCCAAGAGGCCGACCTCGGCGATAATGCCAAAACATTGGTCGAAGGCATCGAAATGACTGAACGGGAATTGCTGAATATGCTGGAACGTCACAACATCAAAAAAATTGATCCTCTGGGCGAAAAATTCAGCCATGACCTGCATCAAGCCCTGTTTGAAGTGCCCGACACAGGCAAAGAGGATGGTACCATTGTTCAGGTCATGCAAGTTGGTTTCGTCATCAAGGACCGGCTGCTACGCCCGGCTATGGTCGGCGTTGCTAAAGGTGGGGAGGCCCCTGCCGCGCATGTGGATACCAAGGTGTAAAAAGTAAAACAAACACAAATGTCCTTACCAATCAAAAAAATATTATTTCTTGTAAGTCTGATTATGGTCAACGGCTGCAACAAACCTGCAAATGATCTGGCCTTACAAAATCTTCTTGATACAGCTATCAGTGACGGCGTCCCCGGAATTTCAGCCGCCATTGCCACTAAAGATGGTATTATCTGGACCGGTGTCGCGGGTAAAGCCGATATTACCCGCAATATTTCGGTAAAAGAAGATCATCTTTTTGGCATTGGCAGCATCACAAAAACTTTTGTCGCTGTGGTAACCCTGCAACTGGCGGAGGAAGGCCGTCTGTCCCTTGATCAAACGCCGCAGGACATATTGGGCGCTGATGTTGTCGGCAAAATTCCCGGTGCTGACCGTGCCACAATTGCACAACTGCTCAATCATACCAGCGGTATCCCAAGTTGGGAAGATGATCCCCTTTGGAAAAAAGAAGGACGGGGCGAGAAACTGGATGTTAAGCGTTTGTGGCAGCGCAAAGATACCCTGCCCTATATTGAACACACACCGTTAACCAATGAGCCGGGCGAGAAATATTCTTATGCCAATACCAACCATACGCTGCTTGGGTTGATCATTGAAAAGATCACCGGTAATGATGTGGTTGATGAAATCCGTAATCGTATCCTCACTCCAGTGGGAATCTCTGAAATATATCTGGAAGGTTTTCAGGATGTCCCAAAGGACAAGCTGGCAAACCGCTACCATTATGCGACACCTGAATTCAAACGGGATGCCGGAATTGCACCTGAATTTAATCAGGTAACAGATGCCCTGATCGATGTTGCCCCATCCAATTTATCGGTTGAATGGACCGCTGGTGGCATGGTTGCTTCTGCTCGGGATTTAGCCAGATACGCCGCCGCCTACCGTAATGGTAAGCTGCTTAAGGCTGAAAGCATGGCCTTTGTGAAACAATGGTTTCCAGTAAATGACAAATATCAGGTAGGGCATGGACTTTTTCATACCGTAATTTCACCATCAAAACACCCCGTCCTGGGACATTCAGGCAGTGTTCTGGGTTATACTGGCGCTCTGTACTGGCATGAAGAAAAGGATATTTCCATTGTCGTGCTGGCTAATGTGGGAACAATGCACATTGGCCAAAGCCTGCCCAACGCCTCTTCGGTTGCCATGGGCACGGATTTTATGGAACAGGCCATTGTTTTTGCCAACAGCCAGCGCAAATAAATGCCATCGTAACGAAAATCAGTTTTCCAATTATTATGAATTATAGCCAGCCAATAAACAGGGCTTCATATAATTCTCTGATGGACGGTACTTATACCCATCAACTAGTTATAACTTAATAAAACAGTGATGAGTTCTTCCAGTTTTTTATTATCATTCGATAAAGTCGTATGACGTAATCTAGGTATTATACAACTCTGAATACAGTCCAGAACATTAATACAACAATTTTCCTTACTGCATGTCAGTTTGAAGTTATAAGCCGCTTCTGCATAATGTTCCGCATATAACAGCTTCAGGATCTTCTCATCCATTTCATGTTTTTGCATATTATTTCCCCATTTTAAAATAATAAAAGCGGCAAAAAACTTATACTAATTGAAAGAGTCTAACCCCAACTATGGACGCCACCCAATGCACTATTTCTATTGTTGGTTGTAGCGAAAAATAATAAAAAAGTCAATAATGCTTCAACGAAAATAATTATCGTTATTAGCCTTTTTAGGGGGCTTTTTTCATGATTTTGGCGATGACCTTAATCTCCCCGGCATGGTCAAAAGTCAGAATCAGAGGGAGTTGATCACCCAAAGCCAATTTCCTGCTCAGACCAAAGAGCATCAAATGATAACCGCCCGGCTCCACTGCAACAATTTCTTGTGCGGGGACAGGAATATCTTCAACCTGCATCATTTTCATGACATCGCCCTCATGCCTATGGACATGAATTTCTACACGGGCTGCGAGCGCGGATGTCACACTGATTAATTTATCTGCCGCATTTGTATGATTTGTAATAGTGAAATAGGCCGCACCCGGTCGATTTTGAAGTATCACAGGCCGCGCCCAGACATCCGTAATCGAAAGCACACCCTCTCCGGCAAAAGAGAATTGACTTATGCCAAAAATGACCAGAATATAAATCAGTATTTTCACTATTTCTTCCTTAAAATTTAAAAGTTTCGCAGAATAATTTTTTTTAGCCCCTTCTGACAAGCAAAAAAATAGTAATTACCCTTGCAGTGCAGAAAAATGGCCTTATATAAGCTCCATGAACTGTAAATTGTAATTGACGGACAGATTTGTCCGCTAAAAGAATAGAGGATAGTATGGGTAAAGTTATAGGAATTGACTTAGGCACGACAAATTCATGTATCTCGATCATGGACGGGGCAAAGCCAAAAGTTATCGAAAATGCAGAAGGCGGCAGAACGACCCCTTCTATGGTCGCCTTCACTTCAGATGGCGAACGGTTAGTAGGCCAGCCCGCTAAACGTCAAGCCGTGACTAATGCGGAAAACACGCTTTTTGCCATCAAACGGCTCATTGGCAGGACTTTTGATGACAAGGCCACCCAAAAAGACATTGAAATGGTACCTTACAAGATTATCAAGGCCGATGGTGGTGATGCCTGGGTTGAAGCCCAGGGCAAGGAATATAGCCCTAGTCAGGTTTCCGCTTTCATTTTACAAAAAATGAAGGAAACCGCCGAAGAATATCTTGGTGAAGATGTAACTCAGGCTGTGATCACTGTCCCTGCTTATTTTAATGATGCCCAGCGTCAGGCCACCAAAGATGCCGGTAAGATCGCTGGCCTTGA
>JAJFIP010000187.1 GCA_021774875.1 Emcibacter sp. | reverse complement strand
GCTACCGATTTCTTTGTGGTTGATAACATGCATGACCGCAAGCGCATGATGTTTGATCATTCCGATGCCTTTGTCGCCCTTCCCGGTAGCATTGGAACCCTCGATGAGACTATTGAAGTGATTACCTGGAAACAGCTTGGATTGCACAATAAGCCGATCATCATTGTCAATATGGATGACTACTGGCAACCCCTGCTCGCACTGATTGATAATTTCATTGCCCAGGAATTCACAGGCTCTGAAACATTAGACCTGTTTCATGTAGTAAAAAAGGTGGAGGATGTGGTTCCTCTGCTTAAAACACTGCCTGAAATAGAACTGATTACTAAAAACATCCTTATTTAGGCAGATTATTTTGTTTCTGCCCTTCACATATCGCATAAGCAATGATAGCTTGCGCGAAATGGTACAGAAATTCAGTGCCAACATTTTTAAAAAAGGTTCATTATGGCTAAAATCAAAGTAGAAAACCCTGTTGTCGAGCTGGACGGCGATGAAATGACACGCATTATCTGGGCTTGGATCAAGGATAAACTGATCCATCCTTATCTTGATATTGATCTGAAATATTACGATCTCAGCGTTGAAAAGCGTGATGAAACCGATGATCAGATCACAATTGATGCCGCAAATGCCATCATCAAATATGGCGTCGGGGTAAAATGCGCGACCATCACGCCCGATGAACAACGGGTTGAAGAATTTAACCTCAAGCAAATGTGGCGTTCGCCTAATGGAACCATCCGTAATATTCTTGGCGGCACCGTGTTCCGGGAGCCAATTATTTGTTCTAACGTACCGCGACTGGTACCGGGCTGGACCAGCCCGATTGTTATCGGTCGTCATGCTTTCGGTGATCAATATCGGGCCACAGATTTCCGGGTGCCGGGTGCCGGAAAGCTGACCATTAAGTTTGAGCCAGAGAGCGGCGGTGATCCGATTGAGCATGAGGTATTCAACTTCACCAGCTCTGGTGTTGCCATGGCTATGTATAACCTTGATGACAGTATCCGTGATTTTGCCAGAGCCTGCATGAATTACGGCCTGAACCGTGGCTGGCCAGTATATCTCAGCACAAAAAACACGATCCTGAAAGCCTATGACGGGCGTTTCAAAGACCTGTTTGAAGAAGTTTTTGACAGTGAATTTTCTGCTAAATTTGCCGAGGCCGGAATCACTTATGAACATCGACTGATTGATGACATGGTGGCCTGCGCCATGAAATGGAACGGCGAATTCGTCTGGGCCTGTAAAAATTACGATGGGGACGTGCAGTCCGATACCGTGGCACAGGGCTTTGGCTCCCTCGGTCTGATGAAATCTGTACTTATGACCCCTGACGGGTCAGTAGTAGAATCGGAAGCCGCCCACGGCACCGTAACCCGCCATTACCGCATGCATCAAAAAGGTGAAGAAACCTCCACTAACCCCATCGCATCCATTTTTGCCTGGACTGGCGGCCTTAGTCACCGCGCCAAGCTGGATAACAACGATGCATTGAAAGAATTTTCCGAAACTCTGGAACGGGTTTGTGTGGAAACCGTTGAAGAAGGCTATATGACCAAGGATCTGGCTTTACTGGTTGGACCTGATCAGGCCTGGCTGACCTCACGGCAGTTCTTCGACAAGATTGATGAAAATCTGCAAAAAGCCATGGCGTAGATATTGAGGGGGATAACTCCCCCGCACCGTGGGTGCTTCCCCTCCTCCCATAAGCTCGGGCGGCCATTCATTGATTTACTGCCTTAGCAAGGCTAAGGCTTGGCGGCCTTGCCTCAGACCTTATGGTCTTCGGATACTGAGCTGTTTATTATTGCTTCAGAAGATCTTCAATGGCTAATATTGCCTGAGCCGCTTGTGCGCCGTCTGGCCCACCGGCCTGTGCCATATCGGGCCTGCCGCCGCCGCCCTTGCCGCCAACGGCACTGGCCCCGGCTTTCACCAGATCAACGGCATTGATTTTGTCTTTCAGATCATCGGTTACGGCAATCAGCACCCCGGCCTTGCCCTCATTAACCGCAATCAGGGCAATGACTCCGGAGCCAATCTGTATTTTGGCCTCATCGGCAATTCCGCGCAGGTCTTTGGGTTGAACCCCGTCAAGTATGCGCCCGATAAATTTTATTTTGCCGATGGTTTTTACATCAGAGTCGCCACTGGCAGCCCCGCCACCCATGGCTATTTTCTTACGAAGCTCGGTGATTTCTTTTTCAGCAAGCTTGTGGTCTGCCAGCAAAGCCGACAGCCGCCCAGCCAACTGCCTGGGCGTGCTTTTTAACAGGGAGACGGCTTCATTAAGGTAAAGCTCCTGTTGATTATTGTAATTATCAGCGGCTTCGCCTGTTACGGCTTCCAGCCTTCTTACCCCCGCCGCAACTGCACTTTCCGAAATGATTTTAAATGTGCCAATATCGCCGGTTCTTGTTACATGAGTGCCACCGCAAAGTTCTACCGAATAACTCTCAAGCCCCATGGAGACCACACGCACCTCATCGCCGTATTTTTCGCCGAACAGGGCCATAGCACCTGAGTCCACGGCTTCTTCCGGGGTCATCAACTGGGTGCTCACTTCGCTATTCTCGCGGATAACCCCATTGACAGTCATTTCGATTTCCGTTTTTTCATCACTTGTCAGGGCCTTGTTATGGCTGAAATCAAAACGCAAGCGGTCCGATGCCACCATGGAGCCTTTCTGGGTCACATGATCGCCTAGATGTTTGCGGAGCGCCGCATGAAGGATATGTGTGACCGAATGATTGGCCCTTATCCGGTCCCGATTATCTTCATCCACTTTCATGTCCACAATATCCGAGACAGCCAATGTCTCCTTGGTGATCTTTGCCATATGAACATGTAACTTTCCTAGTTTTTTAACCGTGTCCGAGACAATGGCGGCGGCACCATCTTGAGTGTTCAACGTTCCAATATCTCCCATCTGGCCTCCAGATTCGCCGTAATAGGGGGTCTGGTTAGTCAGCAAAGCCACTTCTTCGCCCGCGACGGCTTGTTCAACCTGCACGCCGTCCTTAACGATTGCCAGAATTTCCCCCTCGGTATGGGTTGTGCCGTAGCCGACAAATTCTGTTGCACCGAGCTGTTCCAGCGCATCAAACCAGATTTCCTCGGTCGCCTCGCTGCCTGATCCTTTCCAAGCGGCGCGGGCTTCGGCTTTTTGCTTTTCCATCGATATCTGAAAGCCTGCCTCATCAACAGACAAATTCTGCGCCCGTAAAACATCCTGTGTCAGATCAAGGGGGAAACCGTAAGTATCATACAGTCTGAATGCCACATCTCCGGCAAGAGTTCCACCTTCTGGTAATTTGCTGACTTCTGCATCCAGCAGGCCCAGACCTCGGTCCAGCGTATTCTTAAAGCGCAATTCTTCCAGTTTCAGGGTTTCGGTAATCAGGGCTTCCGCCCGTTTCAGCTCGGGGAAGGCCTGCGCCATTTCCTGCAGTAAAGTCGGGACCAGCTTGTGCATCAGTGGTTCTTTACAGCCCAGAAGGTGGGCATGGCGCATGCCGCGCCGCATGATCCGCCGCAGCACATAACCACGGCCTTCATTAGACGGCAGAACCCCATCGGCAATCAGAAAGCACGAAGAGCGCAGATGGTCGGCGATCACACGGTGAGATATATTTTTATCGCCATATGCGTCAACGCCGCTGAATTTAGCCGAGGCCTCAATCAGCTGCTTAAACAGGTCTATCTCATAATTATCATGGGTGCCCTGCACCACCGCCACCATTCGTTCCAGCCCCATGCCGGTATCGATGCAAGGCTTAGGCAGGTCTGTGCGGATGCCATCCGCCTGTTGATCATACTGCATGAAAACCAAATTCCAGATTTCGACAAATCTGTCACCATCCTCGTCTGGGCTGCCGGGTGGGCCGCCATCGATATGATCGCCATGATCGTAAAAAATTTCAGAGCACGGCCCACACGGTCCGGTATCACCCATGGACCAGAAATTATCGGATGTGGCAATACGTATAATTCGTGCCTCTGGCAGACCAGTGATTTTCTTCCACAGATCAAAAGCTTCATCATCTTCATGGAATACCGTGACTATCAGGCGGGATGGGTCAAGACCATATTCCTTTGTCAGCAGGGTCCAGGCATGAATGATCGCCTGTTCCTTGAAATAATCCCCAAAGGAAAAATTTCCCAACATTTCAAAGAAGGTGTGATGACGAGATGTATAGCCCACATTATCCAGATCATTATGCTTGCCCCCGGCGCGAACACATTTCTGGCTGGTAACAGCCCGCTGATATGGACGGCTTTCGGCCCCGGTAAATACATTCTTGAAAGGCACCATTCCGGCATTGGTAAACATCAGGGTCGGGTCATTTTGCGGCACCAGCGGCCCACTGGCCACGACCTCATGACCCTGTCCGGCAAAATAATCCAGAAATATCTTTCGGATTTCATTTGTGCCCTTCATTAGAACATACCTTTTCCGTAATAAAAGCTTATGTTTAGAGTTTTAGCGATTGCACCTGTCCGTGTCTATACCCAGTCTCTACTCTGGGCAAAAAAAAGGACGCCTCGCAAGGCGTCCGTGGCAGTTGGGATATTTTGTCTCGACGGTCAGCCAGCATCCTCATCGGTGGGACGGCTGATGCCTTCTTTAAGCATAGCCTTATCCAGAATGCCTTTGCTTTCCCTGATCTGCTGTTCCAGCTGTTCGGCAAGGTCGGGATTGTCTTTGAGAAAACGTTTGGCATTTTCACGGCCCTGACCAATGCGCTGATTATCGTAAGAATACCAGGAGCCTGCTTTTTCCACCACACCGGCTTTCACGCCAAGGTCAATTAATTCCCCGTTTTTGGAAATACCCTGACCATACATGATGTCAAATTCAACCACTTTAAAAGGGGGTGCCACCTTGTTTTTCACCACTTTCACCCGGGTCTGATTACCAACAATATCTTCTTTTTCCTTGATGGCACCAATACGGCGAATGTCCATACGGACAGACGAATAGAATTTCAGGGCATTACCGCCGGAGGTGGTTTCAGGGCTGCCATACATCACCCCGATTTTCATACGGATCTGATTAATAAAAATCACCAT
>JAJFIP010000186.1 GCA_021774875.1 Emcibacter sp. | reverse complement strand
GCTATGGCGAGGGTGGTATGAGCTTCGCGGCTGATGGAGCCAAATGACATGGCCCCGGTGACAAAACGCTTGACGATTTCGCTGGCCGGTTCCACTTCTTTCAGGGGAAGGGGTTTGGGGGCCAGTTTGATTTTAAACAGTCCGCGCGGAGTCAGCAAGCGTTCGGATTGTTCATTGATGGCGCGGGCATATTCGTTATATTTTCTCTGGCTTTTGCCGCGTACCGCATGCTGGAGACTACTGACAGATTCTGAGGTCCACATGTGATCTTCACCGCGCAACCTTATGGCATATTCTCCGCCCACATCCAGCGCATTATCATAGACCAGACTTTCGGTGAAGGCCTGGTCATGGCGCATGATGGTTTCGCGGGAAATTTCATTCAGGCCCACGCCCTCGATGGCACTTTGGGTTTTGGTGAAATATTCTTCGATAAATTCACTATTAAGGCCGACAGCGTCAAAAATCTGGGCACCACAATAAGATTGATAGGTGGAGATGCCCATCTTGGACATAACTTTTAATATGCCTTTATCAATGGCTCTGGTGTAACGGGTACGGGCCGTTCTCGGGCTGACGCCACCGTCCAGTTCCGGGGCAAGTGCGGTTATGGTTTCAAAGGCGAGATAAGGATTTATCGCCTCGGCACCATAACCAGCCAACACACAGAAATGATGAACTTCGCGGGCCTCCCCGGTTTCCACCACCAGTCCGACAGAGGTACGAAGACCTTTACGGATCAGATAATGATGCACCGCCGATGTGGCCAGCAGAGCAGGAATGGCCACGCGCTCAGCGCTGACGCCCCGATCAGACAAAATAATGATATTATCGCCCTCGATCACCGACACTTCTGCCAGCAGGCAGATGCTTTCTATGGCATTTTCCATGCCCCCCTCACCCTTGGCGGCATCGTAGGTCACATCAATGGTGACGGTTCTGAAATTATTGTCGGGAATGTCGCCAATAGTGCGTATTTTTTCCAGATCTTCATTGCTCAGAATGGGTTGGCGTACTTCCAGCCGCATATGGGTACCGACACCTTCCAGATCAAGCAGGTTTGGTCTTGGCCCGATGAAGGATACCAGCGACATAACCGCTTCTTCCCGGATCGGGTCAATGGGCGGGTTGGTCACTTGAGCAAAATTCTGCTTGAAATAACTATAAAGAAGCTTTGATTTACTTGACAGGGCCGAGATTGGCGTGTCGGTTCCCATGGACCCCAGAGCCTCCTGTGCGCTGGTAGTCATGGGCGGGAACAGGAGCTTGATATCTTCCTGAGTATAACCAAAAGCCTGTTGCCGTTTCAGCAGGGGTACATCGGTGAAATGATGCAGGGCAAGTTCCGCCGGCAGGTCTTCCAGTTTGATCTGGGTGCGGGCAAGAATTTTCTCATAATCATGAGTACTACTCAGTTCTGCCTTGATTTCCTCATCACTGATGATTCGTCCCTGCGCGGTATCTATGAGCAACATTTTTCCTGGCTGCAGCCGCCATTTTGTGACGATTTTATTTTCCGGTATGGGCAATACACCCATTTCCGACGCCAGCACCACCATGTCATCATCGGTGACAAGGTAGCGGGCCGGGCGCAGGCCATTGCGGTCAAGGGTTGCCCCGATCAGGGTGCCGTCGGTAAAGGCCATGGCCGCGGGGCCATCCCAGGGTTCCATCAGAGCGGCATGATATTCATAGAAAGCCCGACGCTTTTCGTCCATCAGCGGATTACCGGCCCAGGCTTCGGGGATTAACATCATCATGGCATGAACGACGCTATAATCGGCAGCCACCAGAAGTTCAAGCGCATTGTCAAAACATGCAGTATCAGAGATACCTTCGGGAATCAGGGGCCAGAGCTTTTTAAGGTCATCGCCAATGACAGTAGACTGCATACTGAATCTGCGTGACGCCATCCAGTTGACGTTACCGCGTACGGTGTTGATTTCCCCGTTGTGGCAAACCATACGGAACGGTTGCGCCAGTCCCCATGTGGGGAAAGTGTTGGTGGAAAATCTCTGATGGACCAGAGCAAGAGCGGTTTTCATGCGCTTATCGGTAAGATCCTTATAATAGACACCAACCTGAGTGGCCAGAAGCATGCCTTTATAGAGCAGGGTACGACTTGAACAACTGCACGCGTAATAATGGCTGATGTCGGCATCCATATCAAAGACGATGTTGGACAGTTGTTTGCGGATCAGAAAAAGTTTCAATTCAAATTCTGCATTGGAGTTACAATTATCACCCTTGGCGACAAATCCCTGCAAGATGGCAGGTTCAGAGGCTTTGACCCCATCGCTGAAACCGCTGTTGTCAGTGGGAACTTTCCGCCAGCCAAGGAATTTCTGGCCTTCCTGTTCAACCAGTCTGGTAAAGGTTTCTTTGATCTTTTCGGTGATGTCTTTTTCATGGGGATGAAACATCATCAAAACGCCGTAATCGCCAAGGCCCGGCAGAGTGATTCCTTCTTCCTGTGCCACCGCCTGCATGAATTCATCGGGCATCTGTATCAGGATGCCAGCCCCGTCACCGGACAGCGGATCGGCTCCCACAGCCCCACGGTGGGTAAGATTTTTCAGGATTTTCAACCCGTTGACAATTATGTCATGACTCTTGACGCCCTTGATATTGGCGACCAGACCAATACCGCAGTTATCATGTTCGTTGACAGGGTTATACAGACCCTGTGGGGCCGGGTAACCCGTTTTATCTGACGGCTGTTGCCTGGTCATTCCTGAAAATACTCCTCGACTAAGTCTTTTTTTAATTTTTCGCGCAAAAATCCAATCCGTCCAAGATCAAAGACAGACTGGAAATTAATCCTTTGTTTTAAAGCCAGTATTTGATGCGCTCTTCACTAAATATTTTCACAGTGACTTGTGATATTGTACTTTGATCACTATTTGTGATCAGGGCGAAGAATTTTTCTCACTCAATGCAAGTGACAGCAAAAAATATGACGTAAATTTTCTACAGTTTGTGATGTGTTTTACAAAATTAACTGCAGCGTTGCTCCGTACTTATGTGTTTTCTACTGATTTTTATGGTTAAAATCAAGCTAGTCCTAAAAATATTTATTACCTCAAGACAAGCAATATAGAGATAAAGTCATTAATTACAAAGCATTAGAGATAAATAATAAATTGAAAAAAATTACATTGCTCCCCTGAAAAATAAATAAAATGGCTAAATAGACATAAAATACAGTTTTTGCCTATGGTTTGGCTATCTGAATTATCTGATTTTGGTCAACAAAACCGAAAAGAATAATTTGCTAAATTTTTTTGGCGAAAATCTGATCTGCAAGCGGGGTTTTGTAGCAGGTTCAGGAAAGTCAAGGAAAAAAGGATAAATACTAGCTGTTGACATTATAACAGGGTCAAAATACCATATCTTGTGTTAAGGGTGATTTTAGGGATTCGGAACCGGATTGTTGTTATTCTATAAGGCTCTAGGGTTTTGTTGGTTAATAAACTCTGGCAAATCAGCAGTGTCGTTTCAGAATTTCAGAGCAAAACAAACCTATGCAATAGAACAAAAATACTTTCGCATTATACATATATAGTCAGTTTTAGTTAGAAAATTATGTGGTATAATGGTGGATGGATTCTTTTTTTTGTTTTCTGATTGTCGGGTTTGATCAGAGGGAGTAGCTGGCGTGGCTGGTACGTTATTTAAAGAAGTAGTACAAGTTAAAGACCACTCATGGGTGGAAACGGTTCCTGAGCGGGACAGCCTGCTGACGGAATTTGGCAAGGCGACCCTTACCGACCGTTATTTAATGCCTGATGAAGATTTTCAGGATATTTTTGCCCGGGTATCCAGCTATTATAGTGATGATCAGGCCCATGCCCAGCGGTTGTATGATTATATCAGTCAGCTCTGGTTTATGCCTGCAACCCCCATATTAAGCAATGGCGGCACCAAGCGCGGCCTGCCCATATCCTGTTTTCTCAATGAAGCCAGTGACAGTTTGCAGGGTATAGTTACCCTGTGGAATGAAAATGTCTGGCTGGCATCCAGGGGTGGCGGTATTGGCAGCTATTGGGGCAATCTGCGCTCAATCGGCGAAACTGTTTCCACCAACGGCAAGACATCGGGAATCATCCCCTTTATCCGGGTGATGGACAGCCAGACTCTGGCCATTTCCCAAGGTTCGCTCAGGCGCGGCAGTGCGGCGGTATATTTGCCGATAAGTCATCCTGAAATTGAAGAATTTATTGAAATTCGACGCCCCACAGGTGGCGACCCCAATCGCAAGGCGCTCAATCTTCACCACGGGATTGCCATTTCCAATGCTTTCATGCGGGCGGTGGAAAATGATGAGGAATGGGCGCTGCTCAGCCCCCATGATGGCACTGTCCAGAAAACCCTGTCCGCGCGTGGCCTGTGGATACGGATGCTGACGGCGCGTATTGAAACCGGCGAGCCTTATATGCTGTTCAGCGATCA
>JAJFIP010000185.1 GCA_021774875.1 Emcibacter sp. | reverse complement strand
ACCATTGCCGCCTTTCGGAAGTGGTTGAAGTCTCAGTACTCTTCCAACTCAGCCTGGCAACGTGCGTGGCAGCGACCAGCGGCTGTTAAATCGGCGGACCTTGCTACGGCTCAGCCAGTGACCTATGAAACAGTCAGACAGCAACTCAAAAATTTACCACTCAGCAAATGGCGTCTGGCTCCCTGGCTTGACTTTCGAACATTTATGGATCAGTTGCAGGCGGAAACCTTCGCTGCATCGGTCCAGCATGCGCGTAGCCATGCTCCCACAGTATACTTGACTATGTTCTATGGCAGATACGGCCAGTATGTTAGTTTGTTATTGTGATGAGCGACGAAACGAACATCGCCATCTTGAGAGACAACGACGGCAATAGCATCTTGTAAGCCACAGACCAAACGATAGGCAGAACGATGTCGGGTACCTGAGGAATCCGCTCTTTCAATCACAGACCGTTCCGCTTCCAGGTCAAGTGCGCGGTGAATTGTTGCTGCGTGCGAATCACCGAGTATCTCTCCTCCAAAACCAATCAATCGGAAACTACGATCAAGCACGAGCGAGCCATCGACATTCATCAAGTCGGTAAAGAAGTGGCCAAGTTCTATCAACGCTTTATCAAGTTCAGCCAATTCAGCATCTTGCATTTGTAGGTAATCATACCATGTGACAACTTCAAGCCCGCGTGCTTGTCCGACCTCTCGTCCTCGTTTTATCAAGCTTAACATCAGACGACGAAATCGATTGATTGAATCATCCTGTTCAAATCGCACTCGGAAGCGAAACCATTGATCCAACAAGGGACTGTTGTTTTTCTCTTCTGGAAGATAGACCAACATTCCACCATGACCTCGACTACGAACGAGACGCAGGACCCTGCGAACAACACTTTGCGCGATATCTTTCACAAATGATTCGCACATTCGTGTGGTGCTCTTATCAGACTCAGGAATGAGTTCGTCCAATTCTGCTAATAGCGATGTACGAACAGTACCGAATTTCTGAGGTAACCAATTCGAACGAAAGGGATCAAAGCCATTGGTTAGTAACTTGCCGCTTAGTGACTCAAGAATTCGAGCATTTCCTGCTGCCACGATTAAATGGCCGGGTCCCAGGCATTGAATCACAAGACGTTCAGGTAATAATGAATTACGAATCCGATCATCTTCTACTTGATTGATCCAGGTTGTCCCTGTGACGATCATTCCCCAAATTGAAATCAGGCCCTCGTCAGAGACATCAATCGCCAGCAGTGCGCGATAGTATCCAGCTGCTGCTGCAAGTTTCCTCAACTCGTGAGGCGTGAAATCGCAAGGTTCCGTGAATCGCAGTACATGTAGTTGGCTGTCGCCTGCAGCAAGTTCATTGGTAAAGTCACTCGCCGGTGCAATCATAATCCGGCAGCGAACTGCGTTTCCTTCTTCACGCAGTAAACTTGCCTGGTACATCGTATCGAGTAAAGCGGCAATATTTTTTTGTGACGGTAAATCTTCATGTGGATACATTGCCTCTTGCCAGCGATCAACGAGTGCTTTCGCCATAACATCGGGGTACGCAGACAGTTCATGCTCCATCATTATTCACTCCATTCGGTAGATATCTATCGCGTAGCTCAGATGTTCTTGAGTCGTCGGCGTTTTCTTAAAATCCTTGATAAGCCGTAGAATAAGCAAATTGTCACTTCTGAATGCGAGATGGAGAATCCTTCAGCCTCATAATAGCATTTTGGCCTGACCAGACAAGTCTTTCCAGATTTGATATGTCTGATCAGAAAGCTTGGCTCAACCGTACTAAATCTGAGACAACCAAATTACTTAATTAAAGAAATATCTTTCGCAAGGTGGCTCAACGGGAGGGGTAAAATGTTTTCAGAGTTGAGAGAGGCAAATGAAATCAACAGACAGGAGTCACGATTGGGGGCTGGTTTAATGAGCTTGATTTTAAAGCTGAAAACAAGGGAATCATCAGAAGATACTGAATAATTTGCCCCTATATCATTGAATATTTCTAAAAAACCTCTTATATTATTCATTATTTCAATGAAATAAATCTGTTTCAGGGATAGTAATTTCATTCAGGAGAGATAATGCAGATCACAGTGAAAGATGTTGCTAAGGCGGCTGATGTTTCTATAGGAACCGTCAGTCGAGTGTTAGCTGGCGAGCCTAATGTCTCGGTTGAAACGACTGAACGAGTTATGGAAGTCGTCAAAAAACTAAACTACACACGGCTGCGACGTCGAAAATCCTCACCTGAGGGCAAGCGTTTGCTTAGAAGAAACATAGCGATGCTCTTGCTTGGCATGGATCGTTCACTGGCTTCTTTGCCTTCCGTAGCCAGTGGGATTCATGGAACTGAATCAGCTCTGGCTGACGAGGGAGCAAACGTACTTTTAGCAGATCTCCCTTTGGTGGATCGATTGCCAGATGCTCTCTCGCGCAAACAGGTGCATGGTGTATTGGCGAAAGGTGCGCTTCAGACAGAGTTGATCTCAAACGCTGACCAGAAATTGATTCGCCATCTACGTGAGATTCCTACGGTCTGGTTTCTAGGACGTCCCCAAAAAGCAGACTGGGGAGATGTTGTCGAGTCGAATGATTCCGAAATCGGTCGTTTAGCTGCTGAATATCTGCTTTCGCGAGGGCATAAACGAATTGCAATTCTTGATCCTAAACCGAATCATGTCACACTCGGTCAACGTTGTGCCAGTTTTACATGGCATGCCATTCAGGGTGGTGCAACGCTCGATAACATCTTCGGTAAAGATACAGATTGGAAACTACCTCTTAAGTCAGTTGAAGATGTCGATTTGGTAGACAAGCTGGTAGGTCGTTTATTGAGACTGAAGCGGGCACCGACGGCTGTTTTTGCACCGGCCGATTCCATAGCGGCACTGGTCTATCGAGCGTGTACTCGTCGTGGTCTACAAATTGGGAAAGATTTAAGCCTGATTTCCTGCAATAACGAAGTTCCACTGTTAACGGGACTTTATCCCGAGGTGACGACGATCGATATCTGTGCAGAGCAGATCGGCCATCAGGCAGTGGAACAGCTTATCTGGCGAATGTCTCATCCTGAGACGCCTGCTGTGAATGTTTCTGTCCAACCACGCTTGGTGGAGGGCATGTCCGTCACTAATCAGACATAAAAAATGAAACCATTTAACTCACCTTTTCGACTCGCCGGGATTATATATGCTTAAACCGACTATGACACGCTACGTAACTGCATGTGTTTCACTTTTTTGTTGTGTGGCAGTCTTTGCTGAAGAAGCCAACAATCAATTACCAGTCGTCCCTGAAGGCTTTGTTGTAGAGGTGGTTGCGAAAGAACCTGTTGTCAGAAATCCTTGTGTCATGGCATTTGATCGGCTTGGTCGCATCTTTGTGGGACAGGGACCACAGTGGCGCGCACCATCACCAGAATCTCCGGGTGATCATATTGATATTCTGATCGATGATAATCAGGACGGCATCACAGACCGCACGAAACGATTTGCAGCAGGATTCAATTGCATTCAAGGCCTCGCATGGAGAGGCCGTGACTTATGGGTTGCAAATGCCCCTGATCTCACAATCGTGCGCGATCTAGATGGCGACGATGAAGCTGATGAGTACGTTCGCGTATATACAGGGCTGGGTAACCTGGAACATGCACTACATGGTTTGAATTTTGGCCCGGATGGAAAACTCTATATGTCTAAGGGGAATTCCAAGGGGTACAACCGGCTCGATCAACTGGCTCCAAAAGCGTTTCGTGAATTGTGGGGCCTGCCCTCACCAGAAGGAGCTGCGGACTACACAGAAATTGAGGTGTTCAAGAAAGGTGAATATCAAAAAAAATATCATACGCCCGCAGACGACTGGGGCCAACAAGGGGGAATATTGCGATGTGACCCGGACGGTCGCAATCTGGAGATTGTGTCAAGCGGGTTCCGTAATCCGTGGGACATTACATTTGATAACGGTTTTGACTGGCTTGGAACCGATAATGATCAAACCCACGGAGATAAAATTTTCGCTCCGTTTCATGGTGCACATTTCGGTTGGGGGCATTCATGGAGTTATCATTGGACGGGAGTAGGGCACCTGCCCACTGTACCTGTCAGTAGCCCGTTATTTGAAGGATCAGGTAGTGGTGTCATTCACTATCATGCGAAGCACTTTCCGGCAGAATATCAAAACGTCTTTTTTATTAATGATTGGATGCGTCGCGAAGTCTATTTGTTTCGGCCTCAATGGGATGGCGCACTGATGAAAGCAGAAGGGAAATCTCCTGTTGTATTTGCGCATGCTGAAGGAGGTCGTGCGTTACCAAGTAGCTCAGGTCGTGTCTTTGATCCTACAGATATCGAAGTCGGGCCAGATGGTGCGCTCTATATTTTAAGTTGGGGGCACGCCTATGGTGCAACCTTCAAAGCAGGTAAGCAAGTCGATGTCGGCCGCGTTTATCGAATTCGACATAAGACAAACCCGCTCATTGCATGGGAGCAAAAATCTCGTTCAAAACCGCTGTCAAAATGGTCGCTTGATGAACTGTTTGCAGATCTCGGAACACACATTCCCGTCTGGAGAACTGACGCACAAGAAGAGTTCATCCGTCGTGGTGCTAAATCTCAATCTTATCTGTTGTCTAAGTTGAAAGATGCCAAGCTCTCAAGGGCCAAGCAAACATGGGCATTGTGGACACTGGGCAGGCTCTTTCCAGATGACCCCTCCATCGAACAGTTTTTGTCTGCCTTAGTAGGCGACTCGAATGCTCCGGAAAACATGCGAATCCAAGCCTTACGTATTCTTGCATTTCGCATTCGCCAATTCGGCAAGCAAAAGAGATTACCAGATGTTGTCAAGGAACAGCTTTCAGCTTCCAGTCCAAGATTGCGTCACGAAGTGGTTCAGGCGATCTGGCAAGCAAGTCAAACTCAGTGGGTTCCCGAATTGTTGGGCCAATTAAAGGGAGAGGAGGATCGTGTGATCTTCTACTCTCTCTGGAACGCGCTGCGTGAACTCAGCAGTCTACAAGATCGTAAGGCATGGATCGGAAATCAACATGCGAATATCCGACTAGGGGCACTGCTGGGACTATTTCAAGATGATGCCATCACTGCCGAAGAGGTAATGGCTTTTCGGACAGACAATGATAAACGCATTTCAGATTTAGTGGAAAGCTGGCTTGTAAAAACGGGAAGTGCCGCCCCCCTTGTCGAAATGAGCCCATCACCGGGAGAATATCACGAACCCATTACTGTGTCGTTGAAGACATCAATACCCAAAGGCGTGCTAACCTACACGCTTGATGGCTCTAGTCCGGTCAATACTTCAACTCGATATATTGATCCTATCAAAATCGATCAAACCAAAACACTGAAAGTTGCTGTAGCACAAGATAACACTCAGGCGGGACGCATTACCACAGGGAAATATCGCATCAGACATATTCCTCCCTATGAACACCACGCGTTTATTTCTGACATAAAAGTAAAAAGCGATCGTGCCTATTCGATTGACTGGACGGGATTAACGATTGGAAAGCGGCACTATACTGATCGTGATTATCAAGTGACTCAAGTGCCCGTTGAATTACGGGGGATGCCATTTCTACAAACTGCCAATCATGATGATCGATCCAGTAGCAGGGAATGGTTAGCTATGACATCAGCTGAAGAGGTCTCTGTATTGGTGGGCGTTGATGTTCGAAGTAATAGTCCACTGACATGGATGAAAATTGGACAGCCAGAAGGTTTTAAAGAGACCGAGCTTGAAGTAGCTACAACGGATTCTACGTTTCGCATTTACCGAAAACATTTTCCTGCAGGACAGATTCAGCTCGGTGGAAATACAAATTATCCAGAGTCTGACTCCGGGCGAGGAAATTACATTGTGATTTTTGAACGCCAACTGCTTCCAACTGCTCCTACTTCAAAATCGGTAACGATTGAGGAAGTACTCGCATTGATGAGTTCTGCTGATAGCGAACGAGGTCGTGAACTATTTCTGCATCCGCGTGGAGCAGGCTGTGTTAAATGCCATCAAATGGAAGGTCGTGGTAGTGTGCTTGCTCCCGACCTGTCGGATATCGGCTCTCGTGCTAAGACACCTCAGGTATTGATCGAATCGATTCTGAAACCAAGCGCCGTCATTACAGAAGGTTTTGCGCAGCAGCAAATTGCTACTGTGAATGGTAAAGTCTATCGCGGTGCAGTACTCGAAGAGTCGGGTCGGTTGTTGAAGCTTGTGAATTCAAAAGGGGAGGTTACGACCATTCTCAAATCAGATATTGAGGAACGTGTCGGAACGAAAGTCTCTCCTATGCCGGCAGGATTTGAAAAACTGATGTCAGCTCAGCAGATTGCCGACCTTGTTGCATGGCTGATGACACAGAAAATTGCCGGTGACCGAAATGGATTTTCTTTCCATGACCAGCGTAATCAGCTTGAAATCAACTTTGATAAGCAACGCATTGGGACCTATCTCAAAAAGTCAAGAAAACTGACACGCCGTGCACTCGTCAATGTGAAGACTCATAGTGGAATTCAGGTGACAAGAAATTTTCCACCTCGGCGACCAGATGATATTGATCCTGGATATTCAGGTGAGCAAGGAATTGTCCATCCGATGATGCATCCCGGTATCTGGATTGGTTTTGGCGATGTGAATGGGAATGATTACTGGCGATTAAAAGCGGATGTTGTCTTTGATGGTTTTATAAAATCACCAACGGGCACGAAAAATTCAGGAAATTTTACAGTCCGAAATCTCT
>JAJFIP010000184.1 GCA_021774875.1 Emcibacter sp. | reverse complement strand
GCGACCCTTGAAACACTAAGGCAAGCAGCGGGCACCGCCATCAAGTTGGCGGAAAAATCTCGATTCAAAAACCCGACGGTGTGTTATCCGGAAAAGGACCTTGGGAAAATTGGCGGCAACAAGAACAAGGATAACAATGCTCCGTGGCAGGCCATCGCGGAAGCTGTCAATCTGGCCATATTCCATTTCGACGAATATAAAAGTAAAAAGGAAGACGATCCGAAAGACGCCCCTCCCAGGCTGGATTCGGTGACCATGTTGTGTCCCGCAAAGAACCGCGAACGTGCTATCCAGAAAAGTGTGAATCAGGGTTTGATGCTGGCCGAAGCGGTTACCGTGACCCGCAACCTGCAGTGGCAGCCAGGCAATCGGGCCACTCCGTTGTACCTTGCTGATGAAGCGAAAAAACTGGCACGCAAGCACAAGTTCTCCTGCAAAGTCCTGGGCCTAAAGGAAATGGAAAAACTGGGCATGGGCTCGTTATTGGGCGTGGCTCAGGGTAGCGAAAATCCCCCGGCGTTTATTGTCATGGAATATCATGGTGGCAAAAAGAAAGAGCCTCCGGTGGTTATTGTTGGTAAGGGCATTACGTTCGACACTGGGGGAATTTCGCTTAAACCCGGTGCCGGCATGGACGAAATGAAATACGACATGTCTGGTGGCGCGGTGACGATTGGCGCAATGAGTGCTGCCGCGAGTCTAAAACTTCCTGTCAATCTCATCGGTCTTGTTGCGGCAGCAGAGAACATGCCGAGCGGCAGGGCGATCAAACCGGGCGACATCCTGACTGCTTCAAATGGAAAAACGATTGAGGTACTCAACACTGATGCCGAAGGTCGACTGGTGCTTGCTGACGCCCTGGTTTATGCTCAGCAGTATGAGCCCAGTGCTGTGATCGACCTTGCCACCTTGACCGGAGCCTGCCTGGTGGCGCTTGGGCACGTGGCTGCGGCGGCGGTCGGAAATGACCAGCGCTTGATCAACAAACTGATTGCAGCTGGCGAGACCTGTGGAGAAAAAGTCTGGCAATTGCCTCTCTACGAAGAATTTGAAAAAGCAGTTAAAAGCGATGTCGCCGATTTGAAAAACATCGCATCGCCCGGGGTGGGCGGTGGAACCATCGTCGGCGCGGCATTCTTAAAAAGTTTTGTCGGCGATTTCCCCTGGGTCCATTTAGATATTGCCGGTACGGCCTGGACAGGGGAAGAGAAACCTTACGTTCCAAAGGGCGGTTCCGGTTACGGCGTGCGTCTGCTCATCGAAACTCTACGCTCCCTCTGATTTTTAACAATCCTCAAGTAATAAATTTATGGCAAATGCGATCATCATTTTTATTCATGTCATGGGCGCGGCCGTGGCGGTGGGTGCCGGGGCGTTTGGGCTCCTCTTTCTATTACCACAAGCCCGTTTGCGTGAAAAAGACGGCGCCCCGGATGAAACATCATTGACCTATTTACTTATGGACCGTCTGGCACCGACCATGTTCACGGCCATTCTGGTACTTGTGTTTTCGGGTATTTATTACATGATGGAAAATTACACAGACCAGGTGAACCTGCGCGACGGGTATTACAATATCCTTGGCGTTAAGCTTTTATTTGTTGTGGCCGCATTTTTCTTCAGCGCCTATCAAACCTTCATGCTCAAACCCGATATTTCCAACATAGACCTCCAGCCAGAAAGACGGCAGCGGGTGCCGGAAGTTCTCAAGAAAATGGAAACCACAGGAAAGGCCGCGCTGGCCGCTGTCAGCCTTGCTGTTTTTGTTGGAATTTACCTGGCGCGGTATTAGGACACAATGGCTCAAGACGCATGGACCGAAGCTTTTGATAAAATAACGGAAGGTGCCAACTCGCTAAAGGAGGTGGCGCTCAATCGGCATGACCGAGATTTTGATATCTGGCATCGGCAGGCGCGGAACCTCTTACTGCGTTACGCACCCGTAAAAATTCCTGCGTTTGATGAAATCCGTTTTGCCTCGGATTTTTTCCTGGGGAAACCTGATATAGAGCAAATAGACATCAACGATCGCATTGCCCTCCATTCGGATGTTGATCAGGCTCTTGATTTGCTGGAGATGGCCAAAACGCAGGTAGCAGAAGAGTTGCGTTTAAAGAAAAGTCGCGAGAGAATAAAAGGCGGCGCATCATTCGAGTATCCCGATCAAACCAAACCGTCGACTTCTTCAGAGTCCGTAGTGCCTCCACCATCACAAGAGGCCCTCAAACATGAAGGAATGGACGCATTGCCCGGTTTGGTTGAGGCTTCGGATTTAACACGACGCGAAAAGGAAGAAGCCCTGGAAGAAATAGACCGGGTAAGGCAGGCGCTGGAGCAAAGTCACCCGGATTGGGATCGCATAAAGCGGACGGTCAAGTTCCTGCTCGATTTCGATAAGACGCTGGCCCTGGCGGCCGTTCCCCTGATTTTAAAACGTTACCATGACCTCACCCACAGGTAACCGCAAAGGACATCACCATGGAAGAAACTGAGCCAACCGCCCCAACTCCGGAAGAAGCCGGAGAAACATCTGGATCCAATGAGCTAGATAATACCCATGCAAAAGGATTCCCCGAGGGTGGGATTCCTCAGCAGGAGGAAATTGACCTCAACACCATGTTTCCTAATGAGGATCAGGATTTAAATGAACTATTTCCTGAAAAAGAATTGAAGACTCTTCTTCATAAAGTCCATAAGAGTCAAAAAGATCTCGCCAAAATTAACGACCGCTTTGTCGATGACAAGGAAAGTGTCGTTCCCAAAACCTCATCCGAAGAAGAGCCCGACTCCGCAAGTTAGCCTGCCGTTCGCCTTCATCAATATTTAGATCTAAATTGTATTTTTGTTTTTTCTGGAAGGTGGGGTTAATGCGTGGTGTAGCCTTGTTTTGATAACTCTTCTTCGCGCACTGCATGGTTATGGATGCGGGATTTGTTATTCTCCAGCCTGAAGATCACGTTCGTCATGTGCTCAACTCCAAGACTGTAATTCAAGTGCGCGTATACTTTTTTGGCTTCTGAGAAAGAGCGAATTGCCTCGTCGTATTTCTTGTTGGCCCAGTAATTGTGCCCGCGGGCTTCCTGAACTTTTCCGTGGACCCGGTTGGGTTTCACATTTTCCAATGCCAGCAGGGATTTTTTATACCAGAGTTCTGCCTCATTGTAGTGTTTTGTATTCTTGCTGATTTCACCGATTTCCATCAAGTCCTCAGCCTGTCCCATGGGGTTGCTCACCTGCAAATGGAAATTGGCCGCAAGTTGATAGTTTTTTATTGCCTCTTCAGGTTCACGCCCCCAGACATATAAATCCCCCAGGCTATGGTAGGTTTTGGCGACCATTGGGAAATCTTTTCGCGATTCATAAATCGCGATGGCTTTTCGGTAATTATCTGCGCCTTGTTTAAATTCCCGGTAGAAATAATTTTCAGACGCTTTTTGAATCAATTGCGCCGCTTCATCCTTGGGTGCCGGGTAGGGTTTAAGGGAACGGGCTTCGTGTTTGGGTGTGACAGGTGTTGGCTGGCGG
>JAJFIP010000183.1 GCA_021774875.1 Emcibacter sp. | reverse complement strand
GAGGTGGTTGTCGGGGTCAATAAATACCGGCTCGATAAAGAGGACGCCATTGATATTCTTGACGTGGATAATGATGCGGTGCGCCTGTCACAGATTGCCCGGCTAACCAAAATGAAGGCCGAGCGGGATGAGGAAAAATGCCAGACAGCCTTGAATGCCTTGACAGCGGCGGCACAAGGCAGTGATAATCTGTTGGCCTGTGCCGTTGATGCAGCGCGGGCGCGGGCCTCGCTAGGAGAAATTTCGGACGCTATGGAAAAAATATTCAACCGCCACCGCGCTGAGGTGAAATCCATTTCCGGGGTTTATGGATCTGCTTATAAGGGTGACGAGGAGTTTGAAAAAATTCAAAAAGACATCAAAAATTTCGCTGACAGAGAAGGCCGCCGCCCGCGTATGCTGGTGGTCAAGATGGGTCAGGACGGCCATGACCGGGGCGCAAAAGTCATAGCCACAGCCTTTGCTGACATTGGCTTTGATGTGGATGTGGGGCCTTTGTTCCAGACACCTACTGAGGCCGCCCGCGAAGCTATTGAAAATGACGTCCATATCATTGGCGTCTCATCGCTTACAGCGGGTCACAAAACTCTAATTCCACAATTGATCACGGAACTAAAGGGACAGGGTGCCGATGATGTCATGGTCATCTGTGGCGGGGTCATTCCGGCGCAGGATTATGATTTTCTCTATGATGCGGGTGTCGCCGCCATCTTCGGCCCCGGCACCAACATCCCCGAAGCCGCGGCTAAGGTGTTGGAGGTATTATCCAAGCGGGGATAGATTTGCTATAATCTTATACTTTTGGTTGTAATTTTTCATATGGTATTATAACATTTCATGCAGAAATAGTAATATAACATATGGGGCAGATAATGAAGTTTCTATTTTCCACATTATTACTGGTGAGTTGTTTATTTATTTCGGTGACTGCTACGGCAGCTAAATCGAAATTGCAAATAGGGGATATTCCGCCAAGTTATCTGGGAAAAGATACTGAGGGTCAAAAATTCTATATTGAGGACCACAAAGGCAAAGTCATAGTGGTTTCTTTTTGGGCGTCATGGTGTGCGCCCTGCCGCAAGGAACTGCCTGTATTGGCTTATATTCAAAAGTCGGTCAGCAAAGACCGCTTTATGGTGGTCGCAGTAAATTTCAAGGAAGACAGTCGTACTTTTCGGGCCATGAGGAAGCAACTCGCTGACCTGAAAATAACCATAACCCGTGACAAAAGAGGCAAAATTGGCCGCAAGTTCGGCGTTAATGGAATTCCCCATCTCCTTGTAATCGGCAAAGACGGTAAAATCGCCCATCAAGCGGTGGGCTACGGCGAAGATTCTGTAGATAGATTAGTCAAAATATTAAACACACAGTTGGCTAAGCCTATGTGATAAAATAGATATTATGTTTTGTTTCAAATATTTCTTGGGGAATAAGGAAATTTGAAATAATTCACTACATGGGATTGTAATTATTAGAATGTTGTTATATCGTCTCCCTGAGGGAAAAAAAAGGGGATCACATGTTATACCTTTCTAAAATATCATATGCCGCTTATTCAGCGGTTTTTTTTGTGTTGTTAACATCAGGTGCTTTTTCTGGACAAAAATCATCGGATATTCCGCTTAAAGCTTTTGCACAACTTAAGATAACCAGCAATATGAAACTGTCGCCTGATGGCACTCATATGGCCTATTCTATGGTCCATAAAGGTCGGGAAGTTGTTATCATTAAACCACTCGGTAAAGGCAAGGCTGTGGCTGTTCCTGCCGCCGATAATGCAGAAACCAAATGGTTTCGCTGGGCTAATAAAGACAGGCTTGTTGTGTCATATGCCTTCACCAGTAAAAGGAGGACGGTCACCACACGGGAGACACGATTATATGGCGTAGACAGGGATGGCAAGAATTTTGTCAATTTGATTAGATCAAAACGCAGACTTCAGGCTCAATTCCAAGACAATGTTATAGATTGGCTTGAGGATGATCCTGATCATATTCTAGTCGTTTTGGATAGTGACCTGAATAGTGAAGATGAAGTACGTCGCGTAAATGTCAAATCAGGGAGTTATCAAGATATTATCAAAGGTAAAAGAGGTATTCAGAATTACCGTACTGATCAGCAGCATAAAGTCAGGATGGCATGGGGCTATCAACAGGCCACTTTCATTAATAAATATAAATCGCCCATTACAAACAAATGGAAAAGTATTGAGAAAACGTCATGGGGTGACAAAGGATTTAGCCTGATTACCTTCACGGAAGACCCTAGAATAGCTTATGCCGGTGGAAATAATGAGCATGGTCGCAGGGCTGTGTTTAAGATAAACCTTGAGACTGAAGAAATTCTAGGACCTGTTTTTTCGCATGAAAAAGTTGATTTTGATTATATTGTCAACCATCCTGTTACCGGAAAACCTGCCGGTGTTCAATTTACATTAGACAAACCAGAAACTATCTATTTTGATAAAAAATTGCAGTCTATTCAAATGACTGTAGATCGGGCATTGCCTGATACTGTCAATGAAATAGTCAGTATCCAGCCAGAAAAAAAATTATATTTGATCTATGCTGAAAGTGATAGGGAGCCGGGGGTATATTATCTGTTGGATATGATGAGTAAGAAACTGAATTTTTTGTCGGAGACCCTGCCAGGAATTAGACCAGAAAATATGTCACCAGTTAAGGCTGTCAGTTATATATCGCGGGACGATGTCAGAATTCCAGGCTACCTTACGTTACCAAAAGGCAAGGATAGTAAAAATTTACCTGCCGTAATATTGGTTCATGGTGGCCCCCACGCAAGATATACTCAGATGTTCGATTATACTGTCCAATTCCTGACCAGCAGAGGTTATGCGGTTTTGCAGCCTAATTTCCGGGGCTCGGAAGGATTTGGCAATAGGTTTGAGAATGCCGGTCGGCATCAATGGGGTGGTGTGATGCAGGATGATCTTACCGATGGCACCAAATGGTTGATCGAACAGGGTATTGCTGATCCAGACCGCATCTGTATCGTCGGTGCATCCTATGGGGGCTATGCCGCTGCAATGGGACTGATCAAAACGCCAGACCTGTTCAAATGTGGCATCAGTGTCAGCGGGGTATTGAATATTCCCAGTCTGATTTCATCAAAGAAAAAATACATTGGCGGCAAGTCCTGGTCAAAAGAATATGGGCTTGAAGGAGAAGACCCTGAAACGGTGTCCCCTTATCATCGTGTTGATGATATCAATACCCCAATTCTGATAGTCCATGCCAAGGATGACCATATTGTGCTCTATAAACAGGCAACGGGAATCGTTAAAAAGCTAAAAAAGCTGAAAAAGGATGTCACCTTTGTCACCATGAAAGATGGTGATCACTATCTGGATACAGAGGCCTCGCGCATAACAGAACTTACCGCAATGGAAAAATTTCTGAAAAAACATATCGGGAATTAGTAGAAAAAATAATTTCTACTAAACATTCAAGATTTAATCACTAATGACAATCCAGAGGCCTTTTTTTATTTAGCGAAAAATCTTTTTTTATTTTTTTGCATCCAATTTATCATCTGACCGCATCCAGAGTATATTAGGAAACAAAATAAAGGATATTATTATGGATTGGGTTCCAATTGTACTTTTCGGATCGATTGCATTAACAGTCATATACTTTTTCTATTTTAACAGCATTAAACAGAATGCGGTTCAGGAAACATTGCGCAAAGCTATCGATGGTGGGCAGACTTTGTCCCCTGAAACAATATTTGCTTTGGGTGTGAAACCGGCCCCATCGCCGACTTCAGATGCTCGTAAGGGTGTTTTATTGATATGTTTTGGCATAGCTACTATTATATTCGGGCATTTCATACCGGAGCCTGATGCTACGGAGGTATTTAAAGGGATAGCCGCCTTTCCCATATTGGTGGGCATAGGGTATTTTGTGGTCTATCTTTTCAATAAAGGCAAGCAGGACGATTAAGTTCGGGAGAACACTGGTCGAAAGCATAGAAAAAAAGCTCATTGCCAATGCAGTAGCTTGTGCAGATAATGAGAGTTTTGGGCGGTTGGTCAAGATATACCAGTCGCCCATACGCGGTTTCTTGCGCCGTTTGACCAAGGGCAATCACAGTCTTGCTGATGATCTGGCTCAGGATTCTTTTCTTACCTCCTTTCGCAAAATTTCTACCTTTCGCAATGAGGGCACATTTCAGGGCTGGCTGTTTCAGATCGCCTACCGCAGCTTTTTAATGCACAAACGAAAAAGAGCTGAAGATCAGCTTAGTGATGATGTGAAAGATGATGATCAGGTTGAGAGTGGGTTGTCACAAATCATGAAGCTCGATATTGAACGGGCCATGACAGACCTGTCAGCTGATGAGCGCGCATCCTTGACCCTGTGTTTTACTTACGGCATGTCCCACGGTGAAGCGGCGAATATATTGGACTATCCACTGGGAACCGTCAAATCCCATATAACGCGGGGTAAGGCTAAACTAAAAGTTTCACTGGCAAGTTGGCAAAAGGAAGTGGTATCATGAATATTATGCAAGACCC
>JAJFIP010000182.1 GCA_021774875.1 Emcibacter sp. | reverse complement strand
AACCAAATTTTAACCAAATTAACGCTAAAATGGTATTTTGCTGTAATTCAGGAAGTTTCAGCTAAATATCTTTAAATTTTAGTATGAGTAAACAAAATATGGCCTCTATGCAAAACACTGCTTATATGGAAAGTTCTGCTCCTCCCTGTCAGGTGGATGAGTTGATATCTGCCATGCGCGCGGTCAAAAGGCACCCGAAGGGATACCGCGGCATTCACCTGCATTTTTCCCTGCTGGAAAGAGAGCATAAACAGCCCTTCCACCGCCGTTCCATTGCCACCGCATTCAACAAGCTCATCCATAGTAATAGTGGCCAGCTTTTCTGGACCAGCCATTTTGACGTTGTCTTTATGTGTAAAGACTGCTCTGTAGCCGCTCTTGATACCGCCATCCTCGCAGCCCGTCGGGCGGTGGAGGACAGCCCGCTGGTCAAGGAATATATTGCCGCGGGGAGAGACGATGACCTTTGTGACTGGTATGACCTTAAAAAAGACATGACCCGGTTTTTAAAAATGATTGATGGCCTGAAAGACGTGCCGGAAAATCTTCCGTCCCCGGCTCCCAGTTTAAAATCGATGATCTCCAACCTCAATGAGCAACTGTCTGAAGATAAAAAGATACCGGCCCCAAAGCCTGCAATAACAACCAAGCCGCTTTATAGCCCCCTGGATCAAAAAAACACAGCTACGCCTATGGGCCCTACACAACTGGATCAACTGGAACGAAATCTGATTAACATGGAAATATTCCAGATGATGTCTAATCAGACTGCCTATGTAATTGTCGGCAATTCAACGCCCCAGCCAATTTTTGTCGAATATTTTATATCCGTTGACAAGGTTAAGGATCAGCTACTGCCAGATTATGACTTGTATGAGGATAAATGGCTGTTCCAACGACTGACCAGGACTTTTGACACAAAATTGCTGCAAATGTTGCCCAAAAAAGATCTGGTCACGGGTCAGGTCATCAGTATCAACATCAATGTTGAAACGGTTTTCACCGGTGAATTTGATAAATTCATTGCCAATTTCAAAAGAAATAACAGTCAGCCTTTGATTCTGGAAATGAGATTATTTGATGTGATTTCGGACATTCAGAAATATTATCAGGTGCGGGATAAACTGACCGAACTGGAATGTCGTATCAGTCTGGACGCCGTAGATGTGGAATCTCTTGCCATATTGGACCGGGAACTTTTAGCCGTGGATTTCCTCAAAATTAACTGGAAACAGCATTATAAGAGTTTGATCGGTGGTCCGCTGGAAAAGAAAATTATGTCTGCCATATCCGCCCAGGGTAATATGCGGATTATCCTGTGCCATTGTGACACGGAAGAGGCCCTTGAATTCGGCAAATCCGTCGGCATTCACATGTATCAGGGGTTCCTGATCGATAAAAAATTCGGTGGATAATATTCAGTGAAGTGCGCCAGCTGCCCTCAAAGTTTTTTCAATACGGCGGCGGCGGTTATCAATGGCATGCTGCAAAGCTGATCTGCCGGAATAATCTTCCAGAGTATGATCTGCTCCTGATTCGAGAAGCAGCTTCACAATCTGTTCCTTTCGCGCCAGCACGGCGGCAATTAACGGGGTCGTTCCGTTGTTGTCGGCCAGATCCAGATCCGCCTTAAACCTTATCAGCAGCCTGACAATGGTCCGATCGCCATTGCCTGCGGCTATCAGTAGAGAGGTCTTGCCATTCTTGCCATAAAGATTGGGTTTGGCGCCGCTTTTCAGTAAATATTGGCTAAGAGAGGCCTCTTTCTTACTGGCGGCAATTATCAAGGCAGTTGTTTTATCGTCATAATCACGGGTATTAACATTGACGCCCTTTTCAATGGCAATTTTTATATCCCGGTAATTGACATCCTTAACCGCCTTTAGAAATTTGTAGGATGCTGAAAAATTCTGTGCCTGCACCCCGGAAAAACTCAATACCAAACCAATTGCTGCCACGATCAATGTTATACCGAAAAATTTAGAAAACCTCATTTAATACTCCAGTTTTTAAGTCGCATTCATTTGAAATGCCCCCTATATATAGAGGAAATTCTAACAATAACGATATTATTTATAATTTTCAGGAAAAAATCATGCCAATATCCAGTATCAGACTTATCCTCCTTGCCTTTCTGGCCGGATTTGTTGCCCTAGTCGTCCTGGATTACCTCACGGAAACCGATAAAATAACCCCCCCGACCGCAGAACAAAACACCAAGGCCCTGATTGGCGGTCCTTTTTCCTTAGTCAATCATCATGGCCAAAGCGTGTCCCATGACGATTTCCGGGGGAAATATATGCTTATCTATTTCGGTTATACTTATTGCCCTGACATTTGCCCCATGGAATTACAAATCATGTCCGATGCCCTCGATCAAACGCCAGAGGAAATTCTGGCTGAAATAAATCCCCTGTTCATTACAGTTGATCCAAACCGGGATACGGTGGAAATTCTGGCCCAATATGTCCCGGCATTCCATGAAAAAATAATCGGGCTGACCGGAAACGAGGAACAGATAAAAGTGGTAAATAGGGCCTACCGGGTCTATGCTGCCAAGGAGCAGAGTGAAGATCCTGACAGCTATCTGATCAGCCATACATCCTATATCTATCTAATGGACAGGAACGGCGAATATGTCACTCATTTCAGGAGCCGGACTGATCCATCGGTAATGTCACAACAGCTACAGGAAATTATCCGGCAATGAGCGAACAGGCTAAATTCTGGGCTCAGAAGAAGCTGGCCGAAATGACCAGGGAGGAGTGGGAATCCCTCTGCGATGGCTGTGGCCTGTGCTGCCTTCACAAACTGGAAGATCAGGATACCAATGAGGTGAGTTACACCAATGTGGCCTGCCGATTATTGGATACTATGAACTGCCGCTGCCAAAATTACCCGGCCCGCAAAAAGCTGGTGCCCGACTGCGTGGTTCTGACCCCGGATCAGGTGAAAGAATTTCACTGGCTGCCGGAAAGCTGTGCCTACCGTCTGGTGAGTGAGGGTAAAGATCTGTTCCCCTGGCATCCGCTTATTTCCCGAGATAGTGAAAGTGTTCATAGGGCAGGTATTTCTGTACAGGGTCGGGTGATTTCCGAACGCGATGCTGGCGATCTGGAAGATCATATCATTGACTGGAAAGATAGATGAAATCAGACCCTGCATATTACATTGGGGAATTTCCCCTTATCCTGCGCCGCCATCCGCGTGCCAAACATATGAAATTACGTTTTGAGGCCAGAAGCGGTTCAGCCCTGCTGACGCTACCGCCTGGAATTTCGGATCGAAAAGCTCTGCAATTTGCTGAAAAACACTATGACTGGTTAAGTGATCAATATGATCAGTCTCCTGAATCAACGCCTTTGGCTGCCGGCAATATAATTCCTTTTCGCGGTCAGCAGCTAAATATTATTCACGCCCCTGACAGGCCGGCAGGAATATATATTAAAAACGGGCAGCTTGTTGTCGGTGGCCCACAAGCCGGGTTTGAGACGCGGCTTCAGAACTGGCTTAAGAAACAGGCCCGCCTTGTCCTGAATGAGGCCGTGGAAAAATTTACCCCTATGCTCGGGTGCGGCCCCCACCGGGTCATGGTGCGCGATACCAGAAGCCGTTGGGGCAGTTGCTCAACCAGAAAAAACCTGTCGTTTTCCTGGCGGCTGATTATGGCCCCCCCGGACATCCTGCATTATGTGGTCGCTCATGAAATGGCGCATCTGGTGGAGATGAACCATAGTCCGGCATTCTGGAAAATAGTGAAAAAGATGTATCCTGACTGGAAGAAATCCCGCCGCTGGCTAAAGTCAGAGGGCAACAGCCTGATGCTGATTGGCTAAAATATCCCGTAAATTTACTCTTTTCGCCGCCACCAGAAGCAATTGTTGATCCAGGGTCAATATTGGATTGTCGCTGCCTTCCCTTTCCATAATAATATGAAAAGTTGCTGTCTGGCTGTTATGGTCAGAATTTTCCAATTTCAATAATTTTACCTGAAGCCTTACCCGGCTACCCGTGGGCAGTGGTTCCATAAAATGCAAATTTTCTGCTCCTGTATTCTGACCATACCTGAGGCCGGTAAATTCCACTATCTGATCAAACAACTGGGGAACCAGGGAAAGAAGAAGAAAATTATGGACTATTGTCTGACCTGAGGGAAGGTCGGTTCTGGCCTGTTCCTGATCCACATGAACCCATTGAAAATCACCTGTAGCTTCGGCAAATTTATTCACCCTGCTCTGGGTAATTTCAGCCCATCTGGACGCACCGATGTTTCGGCCAATATAGTGTTTTATATCCTTGATGTTTATGCTGACTTTGGCCATTGAATTTTCCATATGATAAGGGGACTCAAAGTCTATCATCAGCAAGTTACCGAAGCGTCAAGGTTGGATAAGCTTTTACTAAAGTTTGAGCTTTATTATTGTTTTGGTTTGTCGCGGGGACTTATTTTGGGAGTAGTCAACGTCGCATCATCCCGGCCCAAATGCACCCGGATCATAAAATTACGCCAGATTCTGGCTGGTATTCCGCCGCCAGTAACCTTTTTCATAGGGCTGGCGTCATCATTGCCGACCCAAACCCCATTGACCATATTCAAGCCATAGCCGAGAAACAACGCATCCTTGTAATTCTGAGTGGTGCCCGTTTTACCTGCCACTGGAAAGGACATTTGAGCTTGCCTTGCCGTGCCCCAGGTTACGACCGACCTTAACAGGCTATCCATCACAACCACCACATCATCGGATAATATTTTTTCTGGTGGTCCCGGCATGTGGCGATATAAAATCTCACCCGTACTATTCTGGATTTCCACAATGCCGTAGGGTTCAATCAGATAGCCCCCATTGGCCACGATGCCATATGCTGCTGTCAGTTCCAGCAGGGATACTTCTGATGTGCCGAGTGACAATGACGGCTCGGTCACAATCGGGGTATTCAGCCCCATCCGCTTAGCCATTTCAATAACAGATTCCCTGTTTATCCGCTCCGTGAGCTTGACTGCCACCGTGTTCAGGGAATGGACAAATGCTTCCCGCAGGGTAACATCACCGCGATATTTCCCGCTATAATTTTTTGGCTGCCAGCCATTCAGGATTACCGGACTGTCACGCATGATATGATCCGGGGTCAGGCCCGCCTCCAGTGCCGCCAGATAAACAAACAGCTTGAAAGCAGATCCCGGCTGCCTGTGGGCCTGTGCTGCACGGTTGAACTGGCTTATGGTATAGTCTATGCCGCCAACCATAGCCCGCACCGCCCCATCCATATCCAGTGATACCACTGCCGCCTGTCCAGCCTGATATTTTTCACCTTCCCGGTCCATGACCTGTTGCAGACCTTTATTGGCTTTATCCTGAATATCCGGCATCAGGGTGGTATATATAATGATTGGCTCCTGCACCGGTCCGATCAGAGCTGCCGCCTGTTCCAGTGCCCAGTCGCTGAAATAACGCTCATCACCACCGGTTTGTTTATCAACAATTTTTACACTGCGTTCCCTGGTAATATCCTTGGTGGATTCTGTGATAAAGCCTGCTTCCACCATATTATTCAAGACTGCTTCCATGCGCTGGTATGACCTCTCAAGATCACGCAGAGGAGAATACAGGGCTGGTCCCTTCAGCACACCGGCCAGCATGGCGGCCTCGCTCAGCGTCAGATCGCGGGCGCTATGGCCAAAAATAGTTCGCGCCGCCGCATCGATACCAAATGCCCCGGCACCAAAATAGACCCGGTTAAAATAAAAGTTGAGTATTTCTTTTTTGGAGAAATTCATCTCAAGCCAGCCAGATAACAATAGTTCCTGAATTTTACGCTTGATGGTCTTATCGGCGTTGAGAAAAAGATTTTTAGCCAGTTGCTGGCTTATAGTGCTGCCGCCTTCGACCACACTTCTGCTGGTAACATTTTTCACCAACGCCCGGCCAAGCCCGCGCATATCAAATCCTGAATGTTTAAAAAACCGCCTGTCCTCGGTGGCAATTACAGCATCAATCAAATCCTGAGGGATTTCATCATATTCCAGCCAATAGCCATAAACATCACCATATGTGGCCAGCAAACCACCTTTGCGGTCCATGATCATCACCGTCGGTCGGCCTCCGGTGAGCTTTATTTTGGAAATGTCCGGCAGATCATGGGCATAATAGATCACCACAGGCACCATCAGAATAAAAAACCAGATCAGACTTAGCAATGTCCGGTATATCCACTTGGAAAGTCCCTTGCGAGGAATTTTTGTTCCGCTGATCCGGGCAATGCTTTTGCGGCGGCTGATCTTCTTTTTCCTGGAATACCATTTTTTTTGCGGAACCTTTTCGGGTTCAGGTTTTTTATTGCCATAGGATTTTTTGTCAGCTTTTACTTTCAGCTTGTTACCCGGCTTATCCTTTGGGGTTTTTCCCACGCTTTACTTTTCCTTTAAAATTTCAAATAGACCATAAAATATCATCTGTCATAAGACAACCTGAACTTTATGACCAAAATTGAGCTTGACATTGGTTTCATTTGTAACTATTATTATTTTATATCTTAAGCAATGCCTTTGGAAATAAGGAGCCAGAAAAATGACCTTGATGAGAATTCACCATGTTGCCTATCGCTGTATGGATGCCAAAAGAACGGTTGAGTTTTACCAGAAATATATGGATATGGATTTTGTTCTTGCCATTTCAGAGGATAAAGTGCCCTCAACTGGTGAGCCCGATCCCTATATGCATTTGTTTCTTGACGCGGGACAGGGAAATGTTCTGGCTTTCTTCGAGATTCCCAATTCCCCTGAAATGGCCTTTGATGCCAATACACCGGACTGGGTTCAGCATATTGCTTTCAAAGTAGAAGACGAAGCAGCCATGATGCGGGTCAAAACCAAGCTGGAAGCGGATGGCCATGAAGTTGTCGGCCCGACCAATCATCATATTTTCCAGTCCATATATTTCCGTGACCCCGATGGTCACCGTCTGGAGCTGGCCTATGATACAGCCACGGAAGAAGATATGAAAAAGCTCCATGACATCGCGCCGCAGATGCTCTTAGACTGGACTAAGAGCAAAAAAACCCTGAAACATGCCGCCTGGTTACATGAAGAAGAATTCAGTAAAGATAGCCATAATTAGGGTCACACATCAAGATTAGCCACATTGAGCGCGTTATCCTGAATGAATTCCCGCCGTGGTTCGACCACGTCACCCATCAGTTTGGTGAAAATTTCATCGGCAGTGTCGGCATGGTCAATTTTTACCTGCAACAGGGTCCGGGCTTCAGGGTCAAGAGTGGTTTCCCAAAGCTGTTCCGGATTCATTTCGCCCAATCCCTTGTAACGCTGGATTGACAGACCCTTGCGCCCGTATGACAGCACCAGCTTCATCAAATCGCTGGGCAGGTTGATGTCATGAATATCGTCTTTGCGGCTGATAGTGGATGTTTTGGCGAAAACCTCGCTGCGCTCCGGTGCCGCTTTATTCAAGGCGCGCGCTTCCACCGATTTGATGAAAGCGCTGTCGATACGGTAGACATCTTTAATGCCACGAATTTCCTGAGTGAAGGTCACACCATCGCCTTCTTCATCTAGGTGGCCCGCCCAGTTATCCTCCCCTTCGGTCGCCTTCATATTCATACGCTTGGCAACTGCGGCAATGGCGGCTTCTGCCTTCTTGCTATTCTGCAGGGTTGCCGGATTCATGGCCCCAGCCAAAGCCAGTTCCTCAATCAGTTCCTTATTATAGCGGTTTGGCACATGGGTCAGAATTTTGGCTGTTTTTCGCACAGTTTCCACCAGATCCACCAAATCATTTCCGGCAATCTGGGTGCCGTCAAAAAGCCGCAGGACCATTTCATCCAAGGTCTGTTGCACCAGATGATCTTCCAGTGACGGGTCATCTTTAAGGTAGACTTCCGATTTGCCCCGGCTGACTTTATAGAGCGGCGGCTGAGCAATATAGAGATGGCCGCGCTCGATCAGTTCGGGCATCTGACGATAAAAGAAGGTCAATAGCAAAGTACGGATATGGGCCCCGTCCACATCCGCATCGGTCATGATGATAATCTTGTGATAGCGCAGTTTCTCAATATCAAAATCCTCGCGCCCGATACTGGCACCCATGGCAGTGATCAGGGTGCCGATTTCCTGGGAGCCTAGCATCCGGTCGAACCTGGCCCGCTCAACATTAAGTATTTTACCCTTTAGGGGCAAAATAGCCTGATTTTTCCGAGAGCGGCCCTGTTTTGCAGAACCGCCCGCACTGTCCCCTTCCACCAGAAATAATTCGGACTTGGCCGGGTCACGTTCCTGACAATCGGCCAGCTTGCCGGGCAGGGATGATATATCCAACGCCCCCTTGCGCCGGGTCAGTTCCCGGGCTTTGCGAGCCGCTTCCCTTGCGGCAGCAGCTTCAACAATCTTGCCAATGACGGTTTTTGCTTCCTGAGGATGCTCTTCAAACCAGGCACTGAGTTTTTCGTTAAGCAGACTTTCAACCACGGGCCGTACTTCAGATGACACCAGCTTGTCTTTTGTCTGGGATGAAAATTTGGGGTCCGGAACTTTCACTGACAGGACGCAGGTCAGCCCTTCGCGGCTATCATCACCACTGATGGAAACTTTTTCCCGCTTGGCAATGCCGGTTTCATTGGCATAATTATTTATAGTACGGGTCAAGGATGCCCGAAAGCCCGCCAGATGGGAACCGCCGTCGCGCTGGGGAATATTATTGGTGAAACACATGACATTTTCATGATAGCTGTCATTCCATTGCAGGGCGCATTCAAAAATAATGTCGTCCTTTTCACCGCTGATGGTAATGGAGTCCGGTATCAGAGCCGTTTTTCTGCGGTCGAGATATTGAACATATGCCGTAATGCCGCCTTCATAATAAAGTTCGACTTCCTGTTTTTCCGCATGGCGGTCATCCTGAATTTTTATACGTACCCCGGAATTAAGGAATGCCAGCTCCCGAAAGCGATGGACAAGTTTCTCAAAATCAAATTCAATATTACCAAAGGTTGAGATGGCGGGCAGGAATGTCACCCTGGTGCCGGTTTTGCCGATAGCATCACCAACGACCACTAGATCTTCCACCGCATCGCCATTTTCAAAGCGCATGAAATGTTCCTTGTCGTTGCGCCAGATAACAAGCTCCAGATGGTCGGACAGGGCATTAACCACCGATACCCCAACCCCGTGCAGTCCACCGGAGATTTTATAGCTGTTGCTGTCAAATTTTCCGCCCGCATGTAGTTGGGTCATGATGACCTGCGCCGCTGATATGCCTTCTTCCTCGTGAATATCCACCGGAATCCCGCGACCGTTATCGGTGACAGAAATGGAGCCATCCGGGTTCAGTGACACCAGAACCAGATCACAATATCCCGCCAGTGATTCGTCAATGGCATTGTCAGATACTTCAAAGACCATATGATGCAGGCCCGAACCATCTTCGGTATCGCCAATATACATACCGGGTCGCTTACGCACCGCATCAAGACCCTTGAGAACCTTTATGGAATCTGCGCCATATTCTTCCGCGCCTTCGCTGGCATCTTTTATCTGTGTCTCGTCAGACATAAATTTCTGTCCCTTAATATTTGCAAAATCATTCTTGCATTACATGATTATTTTCCACCCGGTAATAAGCCACCCGGTCCCCAAGTTCTTCAAATAAAATGCGGTCGGTTCCCGTGAGCCAGACCTGACTTCCCAAAGCCGCTAGTTCATCAAACAGGGACGTACGCCGCGCACTGTCCAAATGGGCCACGACCTCATCCAGAAGTAAAATCGGTGCCGCCCCAAAAGCGGTTGCGGTAATCCGCGCACTGGCCAGCGTTATACCAATCAGCAGGGCCTTTTGTTCGCCGGTAGAGCAGAGTCCTGCGGCCATGACTTTATCTTTATGGGTCACCAGCAGGTCGGTTTTATGTGGCCCGGCACTTGAGCGCCCACTGCGGCTATCCTGGATACGGTTGACTTTTAAAATCCTGCGGAAATCATCTTCCACCGCCAAAGCCGGACCGCGGGTGAGACCTTCTTCAAGCAGACCATCCACAGCCAGCAGAGCACGGGGGAAGCATGATGTGGATTCTTCTATGGCTGCGGCCAGTCTTTCCAGAGCATCGAGCCGTGCTGCCGCCACCGCAACGCCGTGTTCCGCCATTCGACCCTCCAGCGCATCGAGCCAATTAGGATCACCTGCATCAATGCCATCAGCCAAAAGCCGGTTTCTTTCACGCATTACCCGTTCGTAAGCATTGACTTCCCGCATATGGCAAGAATGGAAATTGGCCACAATCCGGTCCAGAAACCGCCGACGGCCCGAAGGGGCTTCAATGAATAGACGGTCCATCTGTGGCGTCAGCCACGCTACCTGCAAAATATCGCCAAATACGGCAGGGCTTGAACCATTTTCACCATCAATGCGCACGACCCTTTTGTCTTTCTGTCCAGAATTCTGGCCATTATTTCTGTTGTTTTCGCTGGCCTCAACATCCACAAGCCCTGTACCCAGATTGATAGTACCGTCAGGGGTTTCCAGACGGGCTGCCACCGCCCAGTTGGTACGTTCCTGCTCAAGACGGCTCACATCCGATAGCTTGCAACCCCGCAAACCACGACCCGGTGATAAAAAAGACAGAGCTTCAAGAATATTGGTTTTGCCAGCCCCGTTCGGTCCGGTGAGCACAACAGAACCTGCTTCTGGTTCCAGAGTGACATGGGCGTAAGACCTGAAATCAGTCAGATGCAGACGCCCCACATACAGGTCGGGAACCCGAAAGGATGTTTCCTTTAACTTCGGGTCCAGAATCGAAACAGACGCCATATGACCTTCAGACAGATCATGGGGCTTTATTTTTTTGAGCTGTGTCAGAACAGATCCTTAAACGCGCATCGGCATCAATACGTAAAGAGCGCCATCGTCGGTCAAATCCCGTAAAATAGTCGGGGCAGTGGAATCGGCCAGCACCACCTGAACCAGGTCACCTTCAATCTGGCTGAGGATATCCATCAGGTAGCGGGAATTAAATCCAATTTCCATATCATCGGCACTATAGGTGGCTGCCAATTCTTCCTTGGCAGTCCCCTGTTCAGGGCTGTTGACCGAAAGCTCCAGATTACCTTCACTCAATGAAAGTTTTATCGAACGGGTTTTTTCCGTGGAAATAGTGGAAACACGGTCAACGGCTTCGGCAAACTGCTGGCTGTCAATCTCCATTATTTTGTCATTACCCTCGGGGATCACACGGCTATAATCCGGGAAAGTTCCATCAATCAGTTTGGAGGTCAGCACAATATCGGCAAAGGTAAAACGGATTTTGGTTTCAGACAGGGATACCTTGATGTCGCCTTCATATTCGTCAACCAGCTTGCGTAATTCGCCCACGGCCTTGCGCGGGATAATCACGCCGGGCATTTCGCTTAAACCCTCGGGCTGTTCCATGTCAAATCTCGCCAGACGATGGCCATCGGTGGCTACTCCCCTCAGGACGGCATTGCCCTCATCATCACCGGCCACATGCAGGTAAATACCATTCAGATAATAGCGGGTTTCTTCAGTGGAAACTGCAAAACGGGTTTTATCAATCAGCCGCTTCAGGTTGGCAGTGGGCACTTCAAATACATGAGGCATATCACCTTCTGACATGACCGGAAAATCTTCCCGGGGCAGGCAGGACAGGGTGAATCTGGAGCGGCCAGAACTTATGAGCAACCTCTCGCTATCCCCTTCATAAGCCAGTTCCACCTGGGCACCGTCGGGCAATTTCCGCACAATGTCATAGAGCGTATGAGCCGGGGCCGTTACGCCCCCTGTCATGGTTGTTTCCGCCTCAACAGATTCTGAAATAGCAAGATCAAGATCCGTGGCCGCCATATTGAGATGGCCGCCCTCACATTCCAGCAAAACATTGGATAAAATCGGGATCGTATTGCGTTTTTCCACAACAGACTGAATGTGCCCCAGTGATTTTAATAACGCACTTCGTTCAATATTAAGCTTCATATTCTGTTCGCGCTTCTCGTCTACTTGTTTAACTATTATTTTTTATTTATTTCTGGCTCGGAAGAACATTATTCCTTGATAAAAGCCCAGCCTTGAATGTCAACAGAGACTAGCATATTGACAGGCGTGTTCAAAGGTTTTTTTGGGGGATTCCCACCGAGTCGCTATGCCGCAACAGAAGTAAAATAAATCACAGAAACTCAGGTGCCGAAAATACGTTCCAGATGCTGAATATCCTCTTCCAGAACACTGTCGGTCTGGCGTAATTCATCGATCCTTTTTACCGCATGCATAACGGTTGTATGGTCCCGTCCGCCAAACTTCCGGCCAATAACCGGCAGCGACTTAGCGGTCAGTTGTTTCGATAAATACATTGCCACCTGTCGTGGACGTGCCACCTGTCGCGCTCTGCGGGATGATAGAAGATCGGACAGACGGATATTGAAATATTCCGCTACCCGGCGCTGGATTTCATCAATACTGACCCGGCGTACATTGGCACGCAGCAGATCCTGTAATACCTCCTGGGTCATCTCCAGCGTGACCTCTCGCCCAATCAGGGTCGCATGGGCGATCATACGGTTTAGCGCCCCTTCCAGTTCGCGCACATTGGATGTGATACGCCGAGCGAGAAATTCCAGCACCGACAGGCTGATGTCCACTTCGGGTACCTTGTTGGCCTTCTGCTGAAGAATACCAAGACGCAGCTCATATTCGGTCGGATGAATATCGGCCACCAGACCCCAGCCCAGACGGGACCGGATGCGCTCTTCTATGCCCTCCATATCCGTGGGTGAGCGATCCGCAGAGATAATCACCTGTCGGGAATGGTCGATCAGGGCATTAAAGGTATGGAAAAATTCTTCCTGAGTTGATTGTTTGTTGGCAATAAATTGCAGGTCATCAATCATCAGAAGATCCACAGAGCGGAATTTCTGTTTGAAAGACATGGTATCTTTGTAACGAATGGAGGTGATGAATTGATACATGAATTGCTCAGCAGACAAATAAACCACGCGGCGGTCGGGGAATCTTTCCCGGTTGGCCCAGGCAATGGCGTGCATCAGGTGAGTCTTGCCAAGACCAACACCGCTATGTAGAAACAGGGGGTTAAAATGCACTTCCTTATTTTCCGCTACCCGCCGGGCCGCCGCGTAAGCCAGTTCATTGGACTTGCCGACGACAAAGCTTTCAAATGTAAAGCGCGGGTCAAGAGGGGCACCAAATTCGCTTGTCTTTTCCGTAATAATTTTAGCTTTTTGAATATCGGGTTGTGGCACTGCCCCGCTATCCGCTTCCACAGGATTGTTTTTGGCAAAAGCAGACAGGACAATGAAACTAATGTCAGATACAGACGGATTTTCAGACTTCCATGCGCTTCTGACCCGATCAGCATAATTGGATTCCAGCCAGTTGCGCATAAAGCGCGTCGGTGCCGCCATGACGGCACAGCCATCCTCAATATTCACCAGCGCTAACGGTTTGAACCAGCTGTTAAAAACACTGCCATCATATTCCGATTTTAATCTATCCCGAACCCTTGACCATTCCGCTTCCATGCCCGTATCCATAATTTCTTCTTGTGGTGCCGTCACCATATTCATTGTCTAAAAATCCCTAAAATCTATATTTTCCCAACTAAACCGCTCTATAATTTTATCGACTTAATATCCTAGTTTTGTATCCAGGGAAGACCAGCAGCTTTCCAGCCCCCTGTCTGTCCCCGGTGGCCCGAATGGTCCCGATCGCCTTCAAAACCACCCAAAATATTGAAACAATTTTCATAACCCGCCTGAGTTATTGCCGCCGCGGCTGACTTGGAACGAATCCCGGAACGGCATAGAAAATAAAGCAGGCTGTCTTTTGGAATATCCTCTACCATTATCAGATCTGTAAAGGCGGGATTAATCTCCATATGAGGAAAAAGCTGCCAACTGACAAATAGTGGCGCCTTATCTATTTCCGACAGGTCGCAGGTGCCGACAAAGGCCCATTCCACTTCTGTGCGTACATCTATCAGAACGGCTTTATCGTTCTGCGTGAGGATTTCCCAGGTTTCCTCGACCGTAACATCACCCGTATAACTCATCTAGTTTTTCTCAAAAAACACAGCAAAATCCTCTTGCCTGCAACCAAAATATCGCAGAGCCAATATTACATTATAGAAAGTATCTCAACCGAAAGACTGCCCGATCATAAACTACAAACTGTTCAGGCTCTGTAGGTGGGTGGCCTGAATTCTCTCACTGGTAATTATGCCGTTTCATCCCCTTATGGACGCTATACAGACTACAACCAAGGCGGGTTTCTGGCAACCGATTCATCAGAAAATAATCACAATTTATGGACCAGATATGGCTTGACTTTGGGAAAGCATACCATATCTGGTGTGTGGTAATATTGTCAC
>JAJFIP010000181.1 GCA_021774875.1 Emcibacter sp. | reverse complement strand
GTTGGCAATTAAAAATAAAGACAGACAAATTTTTCGAGAATACCTCTCGCTTTTGAAAATGGGACTCGAGAACCGCCTTAAGGATCAAATTGGCCTCCTCTCAGGAGGGCAAAGGCAGGCTGTTAGTCTATTAATGGCTGTTATTAGTCCAATGAAAATCCTTGTATTGGACGAACATACAGCAGCTCTTGACCCTAAAATGGCCGCCTTGATAATTGAGCTCACCGAGAAAGTTGTCCAAGAAAGGCGCCTCACCGTTTTGATGGTAACCCATAGTATGCACCAAGCCCTAGAGACTGGTAGCAGAACCATCATGCTTCACAATGGCAAAGTTGCCTTTGATATCTCGGGTTCCGAACGAGAAGCCCTTGATGTTCATAAGCTTCTTGATCTCTTTAAAAGAAGTTGCGGTGGAGATGAGCTCGATGACGATAAACTTGTATTAACTTAATCAATACGATAGCATGACGAAAAAATAGATAAACTTCGAGGTCTTCATGCTCACCAACACCCCTAATTCATATGGCTCTATTGCGAAATTTTTTCATTGGGCAATAGCTTTGTTAATTATAGGCCTTGTTGGCGTTGGCATTTTCATGACTAATATGCCCCCAAGTGATACAAAATGGTTTATCTATGGCGTCCATAAAGCTTTAGGTATTCTTGCTCTGGCCCTTGTATTCACGCGACTTGTTTGGAAAATAATCACTCCCTCACCTGCCCTTCTCAAAGGTATACCAGGTTGGCAAAATAAGGCCGCAATGGGAACACATCACCTTTTGTATCTTTTTATGTTTTTGTCTCCTCTCTCAGGCGTTGTCATGTCAATTTTTGGTGGCCATGATATTAATTTCTTTGGATTATTTTCGATACCTGCCATTACAGAAGGTAAGACTCTTACAGCAGGTATTGCGCACGAAGTGCACGAATATGTTGGATACCTTTGGTTGCCTCTTTTAGCCTTTCATATTGGGGCTGCTCTCTATCACCACTTCTTCATCAAGGATAATACGCTCAAAAGAATGCTACGCGAAATCTAAGGCATTTTTCTGAGGTAGATTGTTTCTTGCTTTCAGAGTACTCACACCCTACACTCTTTGCACAAAATTGCATAAAAATAATACCAAAGCATCACAACGAACAACTGAGGATATATTATGTCATTTGACTGGCTTTTTACCTATATACTTCCCTTCATGGCTATCTTGACAGTCATTGTTTTCTTTCATGAACTTGGTCATTATCTTCTTGCACGATGGAACGGAGTCAAAGTTGATGTCTTTTCCATAGGCTTTGGTAAAGAACTTTTTGGATTCACGGACAAAGCTGGCACTCGGTGGAAATTTAGCCTTCTGCCACTTGGGGGCTATGTAAAAATGCATGGTGATGCGGATGCGGCCAGTCGTCCCGACCAAGAAGCCAATAAAAAAATGTCTGATGACCAGAGAAAATATTCTCTTCACCACAAATCTGTCTGGGCACGCATTCAAGTCTCTGCAGCAGGTCCTATTGCAAACTATATTTTTGCCATCATTGTTTTAGCCTTTTTGTATTCCACCTTTGGCCAGCGAATCCCTGCTGAGGACGCTTTGATTGGCCCCATGAGCATCGACAGCCCCGCAGCAGCTGCAGGTATTAAATCTGGAGATAAAGTAACGGCTGTAGATGGTGAATCTGTCAGCACTTTTGAAGAACTCCGTCAAAAAGTGATGCCTAATCCAGGGAAAGAACTTAGTTTTACTGTTGATCGTGATGGTGAAATGCTGACTATCCAAGTCACCCCAAAATCACATGAGGTTAAAACAGAAACAGGTGAAGCAAAAACTGTTGGTCTTTTGGGTGTTGCGATTGGATCTCAAGAAATCAAACGCAGGTTTTTAGAATCTTGGGTATATGCTGCAAAAGATACCTATAAAATGACTGTGGCTACATTGGGCGCTGTCGGCCAGATGATTGTGGGAGAACGCTCCACAGAGGGACTAAGTGGTCCTTTAGGTATTGCTCAACTGGTTGGAAAAGTAGCAACTGTTGATACTCAAACTTTCTTATGGTTTATGGCCATTTTATCGATCAACCTCGGGCTTATAAATATTTTGCCTATTCCGATGCTTGATGGGGGACACATTTTATTTTATTTAGTTGAAGCTATTAAAGGCAAACCTCTTTCTGAAAAAGCACAGGAATGGGGCTTTGGTATTGGCCTAAGCTTTATTGTCTGTTTAATGTTGCTAAGCACCTGGAATGATTTGGTGCGGCTTGAAGTGGTACAATGGGTAAAAAGCCTCTTGGGTTTTTAGAATTGATGTGCTAACGAGGGTATGCAATTAATTATGAAGGAGTCCGAGCGTGCAGCGTGTTTTTGCTAAAACCTTTTATCTGGTAGCCTTAGGGGTACTTTTGATCTCGAATGCTCAAGCATCCTTGATTCAAAAGATTATCATCGATGGTAACCACCGCATTGAAACATCAACAATTCTATCAAACATCGATATTGCCCCAGGTCAGGTTGTTCAAAAAGAACACCTTAACCAAACGACCAAAAAATTATTTGATACTGGGTATTTTTCTGATGTCCGTGTGAGCATGGATAGTGGAGCCGTTACTCTACAATTGGTGGAAAACCCTATTGTGAACCAAATCGCCTACGAGGGAAATAAAGAGCTAGAAGACAAGGTCTTTAAAGAAAATATTCCCCTCAGGCCTCGACAGGTTTATACACTGACAAAGCTCAAAAACAGTACCAAAATGATTCATGATATCTATCGTGTTAAAGGACATTTTGCCGCACAAGCCGTTCACAAAATCATTCGCAGAGACCAAAACCGTGTGGATTTTGTTTTCGA
>JAJFIP010000019.1 GCA_021774875.1 Emcibacter sp. | reverse complement strand
CAATACCTGTGCGGTTACTTCTGAGGCCACACGTCAGGCCCGGCAATCCATCCGGCGCACCCGAAAAGAAAATCCTGCTCATAAAATTATTGTCACGGGATGTGCAGCCCAGATCAATCCGAAAGAATTTATTGCCATGGATGAGGTTGATCAGGTGCTGGGCAATGAGGAAAAGTTACAAGCTGAAAACTTTGGACTGACTAAAGCGGAAAAGCTGCTGGTCAATGATATTATGGCGGTGAAAGAAACCGCTAATCACCTGATTGATGGTTATGCTGAACGTACCCGCGCCTTTGTTCAGGTCCAGAACGGCTGTGATCATCGCTGCACATTTTGTATCATCCCCTATGGCCGTGGCAACAGCCGATCTGTACCCATGGGCGAGGTTATAACCCAGGTCCAGCGTCTGGTGGATAATGGCTACCGGGAAGTGATTATCACCGGCGTTGACATTACCTCTTACGGCCCAGACCTGCCGGGAAGTCCCAGCCTTGGTGCATTATGCCAGAAGATTCTGAAAATGGTGCCGGACCTGCCACGATTAAGATTAAGCTCCATTGATTCCATCGAAATTGATCAGGTTCTTTTTGAAGTCATTACCAAAGAAGACCGCATGATGCCCCACCTGCACCTGAGCCTTCAATCCGGTGATAATATGGTGCTTAAACGCATGAAACGCCGTCATTCAAGGGAAGACAGTATAGAATTTTGCCAGCGGGTACGCGAAGCACGGCCCGATGTGACTTTTGGGGCTGACATCATTGCAGGGTTCCCCACAGAAACTGAGGAAATGTTTCAGAACAGTCTGAGACTGGTTGAGGACTGCGGCCTCACCTATCTGCATGTTTTTCCCTTTAGTGCGCGTGAAGGTACGCCAGCGGCAAAGATGCCAGCGGTTCGGGGTAATATCCGCAAAGAACGGGCGGCCCGTCTGCGGAAATTGGGGGATCAGCAATTTGATCGTTATATGTCCGCGCAGATCGGCAGGACTGTTTCCATACTGGTGGAAAAACAGCAGGAGCCGGGAAAATCTGTCATCGGACATACGGAACATTTTGCCCCGGCAATAATTCTGGCTGATTTAGCGGCGGGGGATATTGTCAAGGCGCGGGTAACAGGCTATGAAAATGGCATACTTGTCACGGAAATTTAATGACTGAAGATGAAAACCCCAAGAAAAAAGGCTGGTTTGGCCGTCTTAAAGACGGATTAAAACGCAGCAGTTCTGCCCTCAGCGGCGGCATCAGTGATATTTTTGTCAAAAGAAAGCTGGACGCCACCACATTAGAGGAACTGGAAGACTTGCTGATCATGTCCGACCTGGGGGTTACGGTCAGCTCTGCAGTTTGCGCGCGGCTGTCCAAGAATCGCTTTGACAAGGAAATATCCACAGAAGAAGTGCAAATGGCACTGGCGGATGAGGTGGCGAATATCCTGAAACCCGTGGCCCGACCCCTTGAAATTGATAACTCTCACAAGCCCTGTATTATCCTGATGGTTGGGGTGAATGGTTCCGGCAAAACCACCACCATCGGCAAGCTGGCCCGTAAATTCCAGCAGGACGGCAAGTCGGTTATGCTGGCGGCGGGGGATACTTTCCGGGCGGCGGCCATTGAACAATTGCAGGTCTGGGGTGAGCGAAATAACGTTCCGGTAATCTCGGGCAAAGTGGGGGCCGATGCGGCGGGTCTGGCCTATGATGCCATACAACAGGCGCGGGCGCAGAACTGTGATGTGTTGATGATTGACACCGCCGGGCGTCTGCAAAATAAAAATCACCTCATGGAGGAGCTGTCCAAAATCATTCGGGTGATCAGGAAACAGGATGAAAATGCGCCCCATGCCACGCTGCTGGTACTGGACGCCACCACCGGGCAGAATGCGGTTTTGCAGGCTAAAGTGTTTCAGGAAGCGGCAGATGTGTCTGGTTTGATTATGACCAAGCTTGACGGTACGGCAAAGGGTGGCGTATTGGTGGCTATTGCAGAAAAATTTGATCTGCCGATCCATGCCATTGGGGTCGGAGAGACCATTGATGATTTGCAATCCTTTGATGCCGATGATTTTTCAAAAATGCTGGTAGGACTAAAATAATGTCAACAGACCCGAATATGAATGATACCAAACAACAGCTTCTAAAGCTTTTTATAGAGATGTTTCCCATCGTGCTGTTTTTTTATGCCTACGATGCCAAAGATATGGAAAGCGTTTATACGGCCACCAAGGTATTTATGGCCGCGATGGTAGTATCCATGATTGCTTCCAGGATAGTGTTTAAGAAAATTGGTATTATCCTGTGGATTTCTGGCGGGCTTGTCAGTGTTTTAGGCGGGGCAACTATTTATTTCCACAATGACCTGTTCATCAAAATGAAACCGACAATTCTTTACAGTTTTTTTGCGTTGGCCTTGCTTGGTGGTGTAGCGTTTGGTAAATATTTCCTGAAAAATGTCTTTGAAGCCGGTTTTCCGCCCATGCCCGACGATGCCTGGAAAACGCTGTCTTTCCGTTTTGGCATATTTTATATTTTCAATGCCATCCTCAATGAGGTTATTCACCGAAATTTTGCCTTTGATACCTGGATTGCCACCAAAATATGGCTGTTCATGCCGCTTAGTCTGCTGTTCATGATGGCCCAGATGCCCATGCTGATGAAATATATGGATGTGCAAGAAAAGAGATAACTTGACAACCTTATCAAAAAATACTCCAAACCGAAGACCTTTAGGTCTGAGGCAAGGCCGACTGGCCGCCCGAGCTTATGCGAGGGTAGCCTAAGCGCAAGCGCCGGCGATTGAGGCAAAATCAAAAAAGAGCCGCCTTGAATATTTTTATTTATTATTTAAGGGGGAAAATTCCCCCGCGCCGTGGGCGCTCCCCCTCCTCGCATTAGCTCGGGCGCGTAGTCACGCTTGCCTCAGCCCTTATGCGGGCTTCGGTTATTGAGACTCTTTCGGGGAAAACTAAAAACTAACTAAACCCTGATATCAATAATCTGGCCGGGTCTGGTGTTGGTGGGCTGGTTGCTGGTGCCGAGGCTTTCGCGCAGGTTGAGATTTACTCCGCTATCCCTGTCCTGATTTTCAAGATTTTCCAGTGAAAATTCAGATTTCAGTTTCTCAAGATTGTCTGCCTTCAGTCGGTCCTGAAGATTTTTCAAGGCAATACGGTTGGCATTGATCCGGTCTTGACGTTCCGTCTTGCTTGCCTGTTCGGTGGCCTTTTGCTCTTGCTTTTGGCGTAGTTCCTGCTGATCCTGCAAAACCTGTTGCTGCTGACGCTGGTTGGGGTCAATCAGAGACGTCAGGGAAGACAGCAGTTGTGAATTTGTTGTAATTTTCATGACAAAACCAAATATAATTAGCAATACTAATGTATCGCTAACAGCGTTCAAATTAATATACCCGGTCTTTCTGAGGGGAAGGAGCCACTGTTCTGTGACCATACTTGTGAGCGTATATTACTATTATTTAAGCAGAATTTCCAGTTGTTTTTTTATGCGTGGCTTCATGTCATCCGGCGCATGTTTTAACGCTTCTACCATTGACTTAACGGCGAGCTCCTTTTGCCCGATTACTTCATAGGCTTTGGCCAGTTGGAACCAGCCTTCTATATTCTGCGGATTCTTGTCCATCTTATCCTGTAGACGGGCGACCATTGCCTTGATCATTTCGGCCTGTTCTTCTGGTGACATATTTTCAAGGGCGGCACGTTTTTCTTCACTCAGAGCCGGGGCTGGCAGACTTGTTTGAATACCCAGATCACTTTCTGCCTGCTTAATCCAGCGTCTTAAGGGGCGCAGCCACGGCGCCCCCGGCTCACTATCCATCTCCAGATTTTTCCAGCCTGCCAGTGCTTGCGCGATATTGCCTGATTGATATTCTGCCAGAGCCTGATAATGTCTGACCCCCGGATTTTGCGGCTGGATTATCCGGGCGCGATTTAGCACCAGCATTGCTGCTGGCCCGACCCGGCCTTCGCTTAAAATAATCAGACTTTCAGCGTAGACAATTGCCGCGTCGATATTGTCCGGCTCCAGCTCATGCCAGCGCTGATAAGCCTGTGCCGCTTGTGCTCTATTTTGAAGCTGGCTTTGATACTGGCCAAGGGCACGCCAGGCTTTGATATTTGCCGGACTTTCGATCAGGTGGGCCTTTATTTCGGCTACTTCGCGGATAATATCCTCTGAGGCGGCATTTTTTTCGGCCTGCCGGGCAATGGAATGATCTTGGTCTTTGAGGATAAAGTCCGGCATGGCTGGCATACCAATATTCAGGTAAAAAACCGCACAGAGCAAAAGCACAATTGTCGCCATCACTACCAGCAGGAATGGTGAAGTTATAGTACTGCCTGATTTGTTCCGTGCTGTCTTATCATCCGTAATCCTGAGCAGCCGCCGTTCGATTTCAAGCCGGGCGGAAGCGGCTTCTGTTTCGCTGAGCATACCATTATTCTGATCAGCCACAAGTTCACTCAATTGTGCTTTATAAACCGCCATATTCTGGCTTTGGCTTTGCCCGTCATCAGCCCGGTAACGAAATAGCGGGATCAGGATTATCGCAAGTGCGAGCAGGAAGCCAATGAGTAAAATCCAGACCGTCATTACTTATTATCTCGTAAAATATGTTTCAGGCGTTTTTCCTCTTCAGGGCTTAAAGGTTCCACAGTGGAGGCTACAGGTTTTTGCCTGACATAGCGGAAGACAAAAAATCCTCCGATCAGCAGCAAAAATATCGGGCCAAGCCAAAGAAGTGCTGTTGCGGCTTTAAATGGTGGTTTCAATAAAACCCAGTCGCCGTAACGGCTGGTCATAAAATCAATGATCTGACTGTCAGTCTGTCCGGCCAATACTTGCTCGCGCACGATGGCCCGCAAATCCACGGCCAATCCGGCATCGGATTCTACTATGGACTGATTCTGGCATACCAGACAGCGTAACTGTGTCATGATCTGCTGGGCGCGGGCTTCCAGTACGGGATCTTTCAGGCGTTTTTTATCGACACCAATGGCGGCAGAGTTCAGGGTAAGTGCCATTAAGAAAATCGGGATCAGCAGAAATCGCATCACTGTCCCTCCTGCTGCAATTCCGTGACGATGGCCAGAATTTCTGCCATCTGCACGTCATGGATTGGGCCAATATGCTGATAACGGATGACACCATCCTTTAGGATGAATGTTTCCGGGGTTCCTGTGACGCCCCAGTCTATGGCACTCCGCCCTTTCAGATCGGTGCCTATTTTTGCATAAGGATTGCCCAGACTTTTCAGAAAGCTTAAGCTATGGGCGGGCTTGTCTTTATAGGCAATGCCAAATAACTTTACCCCCTCCATCTGGCCTAGAGCTTCCAGTGCCGGATGTTCAATGCGGCAGGGCCCACACCATGAGGCAAAGAAATTGACAATGATGATATGGTCAGGGTTGCTCAGGTCTGTGCTTGCCAGACCAATGCCATCACCCTGCAAAGGTGGCAGGGAAAATTCAGGTGCGGCCTTGTTGATCAGGGCCGAGGGTATTTCCCGCGGGTTCAGCGACAATCCCACCACGAAGGCAACAAAAATTCCGGCAAAAATAAATAATGGCAGAAATCTTTTAAATAGCATGGGCCGCATTCCTTACTTTCTTTTTGCCGTTATCTTTTTTCCCTTGGGGGCTGCCAATGCGGTAACGGCGATCACTGAGCGAGAATATACCACCCAGTACCATTATGCTGGCCCCGATCCATAACCAGACCTGCATGGGTTTATAATAAACCCGCATGCCCCAGCGTCCCTGATCCTGAGCATCACCGATGACAATGAAGAGATCACCTGTCATGGTGGTTTCCACCGCCCCTTCGGTAGTGGTCATGGGCGATGAGATGTAAGTCCGGCTTTCGGGCATGGCAACAAAATGCGACCCGTCTTTGTCTGTGACTGTTACCAACCCGCGCACGGCACTGTAATTTGGCCCGGCTATGGCAACTACATCATCAAGGGTTAGCGTATAATCACCAATGGACATGCTGTCCCCCATAGACATCACTTTCTGCTGTTCCAGATTCCACGATGATGTGGCAACAATTCCGATCAGGCCAATGGCAAAACCCAGATGACCTAGGCTCATGCCCCAGCTTGATCGGGGCTGACGCATGAGGCGTTGCAAGCTATTGTTAAATGGTACTTGAAACAGCTTTATCCGGCTACCCAGTTCCTGAAACATTGACAACAGCAACCATATGCCGATCCCCATCCAGACCGCAGGCATAATCGCCCCGCCGTAGGTGATATAAAGTGTCATCATGGCGGCGAGCAGAGACAAGGCGGTGATTATTTTCAGTTTTTCAGTCAGGCCTTTCAGACTGGCCCGTTTCCATTTGAAATGAACAGCGAAGCCCATAATCAGCACTAGCGGAATCATCAGGAATCCGAACACCAGGTTAAAAAACGGTGCTCCAACCGATGATTTAACCCCGAACATGGCATCACTGAGCAGGGGATGGAGCGTGCCATACAGCACTACTGCCGCCGCCACTGATAGAAACAGGTTATTGATCACCAGCCCGCTTTCCCGGCTGATGGGGGCAAATAATCCTCCGGCCTGTAATCTGTCAGATCGGAGCGCGAACAACAGGAAACTGCCGCCAATAACCAGTGCCAGGAACATCAGGATAAACAGACCTCGCTCAGGATCAGTGGCAAAGGCATGGACTGACGTGATAATACCGGACCGGACAATGAAAGTACCAAGCAGACTGAATGAAAAGGCAATGATTGCCAGCAACACGGTCCAGCTTTTCAGAGTATCTCGCTTTTCAACTACGATTGCTGAATGCAGTAATGCGGTGGCCACCAGCCACGGCATGAAGCTGGCATTTTCCACCGGGTCCCAGCCCCACCAGCCGCCCCAGCCCA
>JAJFIP010000180.1 GCA_021774875.1 Emcibacter sp. | reverse complement strand
CCTCATTCAGCGCGGTGTCGGTATAGATATGATGGGTGCAACGGCGGAATCTCTGGCTCCTGTTATGCCATTAGGTGAAAGATTAATGGGCATTGTACCCAAAAACCCCATTGCAGCCCTGGCAAATGGCGATATTCTGGCTGTGATATTTTTTGCCATTATCTTTGGTTCTGGAATTATGCTCGCTGGTGACAAAGGTAAAGCCGTCGCCAATGTCATGGATAGCGCAACGGAAGTAATGTTAAGAATCATTCATATGATTATGGAAGTAGCACCTTTTGGGGTCTTTGCACTGATTGCTGCGACTACTGGCGCAAAAGGAATTAATGCTCTGGCGGATGTGGTCCCGCTCGCCCTTACACTAACGCTGGGCTTTGTGCTTCATATGATAATTACCCATGGCGGCATAATCAAAATTATGCTTCAATTACCAGCGACCCGCTTTTTTAAAGATATAATTGATGCTCAGCTTATCGCATTTTCCACCTCATCAAGTGGTGCCACAATGCCTGTTACAATGGCAGTAGCCGAAGAAAATTTAGGCATCAAGTCCCCTGTTGCATCCAGTGTAATACCACTAGGCGCGACCATTAATATGGATGGTACGGGAATGTATGTGGGTGTGGTGGCTATTTTTGCAGCCCAGTCCCTTGGCATCGATTTGACTATCGTTGATTATGGCCTGATCGCGCTTACCACGACACTTGTTTCAATCGGCACCGCGGCAGTACCAAGTGCAAGCCTGTTTCTCCTGGCCGCAGTGTTGGGTGTGATCGGTGTTAGCGGTGAACAAACGGCTCTTATTGTTGGCTTCCTGCTGCCATTTGATCGCCCGCTTGATATGATGCGAACTGTGGTCAATGTGACCGGTGATTTAGCCGTGGCAACAGCTGTTGCAAAATCTGAAGGTGAATTTGATGAAAATATCTTCAGAGCTGACCCCAGAGTTTAAGCAAACACAAAACCTGAAAAAACATAACCAATGCCACAAATAAAAAGTACTCATGATGTTTTATTTGATCGATAACTATGACAGTTTTACTTATAACCTGTATCATTATATGGGGGAAATTGGCGTGGATGTGGAAGTCTTCCGCAATGATGCCATCACGGTTGAAGATATTCTGGCACAGAAATCTGCGGGCGAAATTGAAGGCGTTGTCCTGTCCCCTGGACCCTGCACACCCAATGAAGCTGGCATCTGTCTTGACCTGATCAAATGTGCTGATGGCAACCTGCCAATTCTGGGCGTCTGCCTTGGTCATCAGGCTATTGGCCAGATTTATGGCGGTAAAGTTATTCGCGCCCCCTATCTGATGCACGGCAAGGTCAGTGACATTCATCATAAAGGCAAAAGCATTTTTACAGGCTTTGACAGCCCGTTCCGCTCCACCCGTTATCATTCTCTGATTGTGGACCGGGACAGCCTGCCCGACTGCCTTGAAATTACTGCTGAGACTGAAGATAACATCATTATGGGCCTGTCCCATAAAACCCATCCGGTTCACGGCGTGCAATTCCATCCCGAAAGCATCGAATCCGAAAATGGTCATGATCTATTGGAAAATTTTGTCGAAATCGCCAGAAAGTATAATGTACAATGAGTTTCAATTTTAAATTACTGATCGACAAAATTGCTTGTGGCGAGTTGTTATCCCGGCAGGAATCCCATAGTGCCTTCAACCACATGATGAGCGGGGATGCCACAGATGCACAGATCGGGGCGTTTCTGATGGGGCTGCGTTTGCGCGGCGAAACTATTGAAGAAATTACCGGAGCCGCCGAAGCCATACGCGCCAAGGCGCATCTTATCAAAGCGCCCGATAATGCCATTGATACCTGTGGCACGGGCGGTGATGGCTCGCATACCTATAATATATCAACGGCTTCGGCAATAGTACTGGCGGCATGCGGCGTCAGTGTCGCCAAACATGGCAACCGGGCCGTATCATCCAAATCAGGCTCGGCAGATGTGCTGGAAACCCTAGGTATTAATATTGACGCCCCCATGGATTTAGTCGAACGCTGTGTCAACGAAATTGGCATCGGATTTATGATGGCCATCCGTCACCATAGTGCCATGCGCCATGTGGGGCCTGCGCGTTATTCCCTTGGCACCCGGACGATATTTAACCTGCTTGGCCCCCTGTCCAATCCAGCCGACACAAAATATCAGGTTATCGGGGTATTTGATAAAAAATGGACCGCACCACTGGCCGAAGTATTGGGCAAGCTTGGTTCTAAAAGGGTCTGGGTGGTGCACGGGGCCGATGGCCTTGATGAATTAAGCATTTCCGGCCCGTCATATGTCTCTGAATATGCCCGCGGCAAAGTGACATCTTTTGAAATCAGCCCGGAAGATGCCGGATTGAAATGCTTTCCCCTGTCAGAAATTCGCGGCGGAGATGCCAAAAATAATGCCCAGGCCCTGAAAGATATACTCCAAGGCAAGCAAAATGCTTATCGGGAAATTACCCTGCTCAATTGTGCGGCCGCCCTGCTGGTGGCGGGAAAAGCAGATGATCTGCGGCAGGCGGCTAATCTCGCCGCTGAAGCCATTGACAGCGGGGCAGCGCAAAAGAAACTTGATCAATGGGTAAAGATGTCAAATGGCTGATATTCTGGATAATATAGCCGCTGATAAACGCCTGCATGTGGCAGCCTGCAAAAACCGCACCCCCCTCGCCACATTGGAAGCACGAGCAAAAGAAGCCTCCGCACCACGGGGGTTTTACCAGCAGCTTAAAAGCGCACAAGTCGAGGGCCGCTTTGGTTTGATCACCGAAATAAAGAAAGCCAGCCCCAGCAAGGGATTAATCCGCGAAGATTTCAATCCGGCTCAGCTGGCGCGCGCCTATGAGGATGGCGGTGCAAGCTGCCTGTCTGTACTCACCGATATACCCTATTTTCAAGGCAATGATGAGTATCTGACCCAGGCCCGTGCCGCTACCGCTCTGCCCGTATTACGCAAGGATTTTATCATCGACCCTTATCAGGTAGTGGAAGCCCGCGCTCTGGGCGCGGATTGTATTTTGCTGATTATGGCCATGCTGGATGATGATCAGGCCCGTGAATTGGAACAAGTTGCCATAGACTATGGCCTTGACGTCCTGATCGAATGCCATGATGAATATGAAATGGAACGCGCCCTTAATCTAAAAAGTAAGCTTATTGGGATAAATAATAGAAATTTAAAGACTTTTGAGGTTTCACTCGATGTTACTCTAAGACTTGCAAAAATGGTTGATCAGGATAAAATGATAGTGAGTGAGAGCGGAATTTTTACCCATGAAGACATGCTATTGTTACAGGATAACGCTGGCATCAACAGCTTTCTGATTGGAGAATCCCTTATGCGGCAACAAGATGTCGCTGCCGCAACCCGTAAACTTATCGGAGTATATAATGAATAAACTGTCCCATCTGGATGCTGAAGGTAAAGCAAGCATGGTCGATGTTTCACAAAAAGCGGAAAGCCACCGCCGGGCCGATGCCCGTGGACGGATCACCATGGCCCCCGAAACACTGGAACTGATTGAGGAGGGCGGCGTTAAAAAGGGCGATGTCTTCTCCGTTGCCCGTATCGCCGGAATCATGGCCGCCAAGAAATGTGCCGATCTGATCCCGCTGTGCCATCCCCTGCCCCTGCAAAATATTCAAATTGATCTTGAATGTAACACAGAGGAAAGCTGCATTGACATATTTGCCACTGCTAACCTCTATGGCCGCACTGGCATAGAGATGGAGGCCCTGACGGCGGTTTCTGTTACTGCACTTACCATTTATGACATGTGCAAGGCTGTAGACCGGAGCATGCATATCTCAGACATCCGCCTGACCCACAAGTCCGGAGGAAAATCAGGTGATTTTTTCGCTGATTGATATTGGGGATGTACATGCAAAAACCTATAAAAAGAAAATCAACAATAATTAGTGGACTTGCTTGAAAAATGAAACAATTATCAGGATGCCTTTATGGCTTTTGCATTTTTTTCTTTTTCATACTGGTTATCACATCAATTCCCGGCTGTTGGATAATAAACTATCAAGATATCAGTTCCGATGTTAAATATGCCCATCTTATCGGCACACAATACCAATCCTTGCAGAAATTGAGAATTCAAGGTAGAACGTGGGACACGGGTTACAGAAAGAAAATTGATGTATATAGTGTAGTTAAATACCCTGGTTCTTCTGAACATGATATAATCTTTTCAAAACAATTAAAGCCCGGTAGTATAATTAAAATCAACGCAATTTTACAATGTAGTAATTGCCTTTTTGGTACGCTTATGGCTGTCAGAATTGATCTTTTATCCGAGGAACTAGAAAATGGTATCCCTATAAGAATGCATACAATGCTGGTTGAAGATGCCAATGGGCAGACTATGTTGGATCCAAAGTTTTTCAGGAAATATTAAGAGCTTCAGGGATTACGGTGACAGGATACGGGATTACGGTGGATTACGGTGGATTACGGTGACAGTTTACTTATATTGAATTACGGTGCATTCCAAGGAAGATACCCGTAATAACAACAATCGCATCCAGCCCAACTGCAAACCAGTTTTGCTCAGTGACATGTGTCATGAAACGGCGCAGGATCATATCCCTCTCCCCTGAAAAGATAATGAGTTTATATTTAATAAGCAGATATGTCTGGTTCGTTAGATCAAAGGCCTAAGAGTGGATTAATTTTGTCTTTTTCTTTTTCCTTCTGATTATTTAAGCCAGGATTGCCCATTGACAAAAGAATAAAAATAGAACATAACTAAAACAAATAGTGAAACAATATTTGAGAAAGTTATAAAATGTTGACCACAAAACAGCGGGATTTGTTGCTTTTCATCAATGACCGGCTACAGGAAAATGGCGTCGCCCCGTCTTTTGATGAAATGAAAGATGCCCTGAATTTGAAATCAAAGTCGGGTATTCATCGCCTTATTGGCGCATTGGAAGAACGGCAATTCATTCGCCGCCTGCCCAACCGGGCGCGGGCATTGGAAATAGTACGGCTGCCTGACAGCGAAGAACATGCGACCCCTGACAATCTGTTCAAGCCTGATTTCGGTAATAAAGAGGTCGCCCCAGACCCCAATACTATCGACATTCCTCTACATGGCAGAATTGCCGCTGGCACCCCCATCGAAGCCCTCGAACAATATGAAAATATTCCGGTTCCGGCCCATATGGTTGGTTTTGGCAGTCATTATGCCCTTGAAATTGATGGCGATTCCATGATGGAAGCAGGCATATTGGACGGTGATACAATCGTGGTTCAGCGTTGCGAAACTGCCGAAAATGGCACCATTGTTGTTGCCTTGATTGATGAAGAGGAAGCAACCCTGAAAACTCTCTATAAAAAAGGCCCCGATGTGGAATTGGAGCCGTCCAACCGGGACTTTGACACCCAAACCTACCCCGCTAACCGGGTGCGGATACAAGGCCGCTTGGTGGGGCTGTTGCGGCGGTATTAGAGAGTGACAACTCACTTTGCTACTTTCTCCGCTGTCATGCTGAATTTATTTCAGCATCCACTTGTCCGCTTTCTAGTATGTGTCAACTTGGACCCTGAAATAAATTCAGGGTGACTAAAAAATTAAAGCTGGCCAGTAATTATATTTCTGTTATCTAGCATGGCTCCAAGGCCTGTCGCCCCTGCTTTCCGCCACGGTTTTAACCATTATCCAGTCACCGCTAACTGAAGGCAGCCATAAGGCATGACCGCCGTTATGGTAGAAATCCCATCTATCTATAACTAATGACGCTGATGGACAAAAAATCTCAACTGGCACCAGACTAATCACTACCTGTGCATTCATACAATCTTCGGTCAAAGCCAATTCATCTTTAACCAATGCTATCAGGGTTTCGGTGCTTTTATGGGCAGGTCGGTACAGACAGCTTAAATTGTCACAGGACATCCATGTTTCATCTGACGCATTATCCTCGTTGTAAGACCATTTTTCAGCTTTTTCCTGACCAGAGCGTTGCGCCCACCTGTCCCGCGTCATACGCCCGGCCCGCAAGCCTGACAAGGTGATGTCCTGTTCTGCATTTCTGACCCCAATCAGCCGACCGCCATTATCAATTAGAATATCTGGCTGGGGTGTAAAAAAAGCCGCCATGACACCAACTAGAATAACTGGTATGCCTAAATTCCGCCAGCGGGTCTGCCAGATGGCAAGCCATAATGCCCCCAGAGCAATCATGATTAATGACACAAGACCTATTGTGGGAATCAGACTGTATGATCCCGGCGCATGGGACACTGTTTCTGCCACAAACATGATCATATCCAGACCATAGGACATGGGATAAAGTGCCAGTTGCCCAAGACCAAAGGGTGCCAGTACCAGATAAGCCACAACCCACGGCATTACCCAAGATGCCATCACCGGCATGGCCACAAGATTAGCCAGCAGGCCATATTGCACCAGCTTGTTAAAATGAAATATGGCAAATGGCGCGATGGCCAGTTCAGCAACCAAAGTTGTGAACAGCATAGTGCCAATGTAAAAACCCGTTTTCTTGATCCAGCCCCTGCTCTGCCCTGATAATCTGGACCAGCGGATATTTATTTTCTCATAAGCCGCCACCAATGCCACCACGGCGGCAAAAGACATCTGGAAGCTGACCGAGAGTACGGCCTCTGGCGTAAGCACCAGTATCACCATGGCGGCTATCGCTACCAGACGCAGCGAAATGGCCTTGCGATCAACAAGAATGCCTAAGAACAGGATGAAGGCCATGATGAATGCCCGCACCGTCGGCACTGAGCCACCACTCAGGTAGACATAAACCACGCCTGCCCCGATGGCGATCACGGCAGCCCATTTCTTGATTGGATACCGCAAGGTGAGATATTCTGAGCGTGACAGCAGAAAACGAGAAAAGAAGAAGGCTGCGCCACAGAGCAGACCCATATGCAATCCTGATATGGCCAAAAGGTGAGCACGGCCGGAATTGCGCATATTATCGGCAACCTCATTTGAAATTCCTGACCGCATTCCCGTAATCAAAGCTGCCGCAAGCCCGCCAGTATCTCCGTCGATTGTGGCCCTGATATTTTCCGCCATTACCAGCCGACGTCTGGTTGAAAGACCTTTGGCATCCGGGCCTTGTTCAATGATTAAAGGCTTGCTGATCCCGTAGCCCACGGCACCGATGCCCTGAAACCATATCTGACGGGCATAATCAAAATCGCCGGGCATTGTCGGTGGTGGCGGAGGAAGCAGCCCGGCCCTTATGCTTATTCTGTCTCCAGGATGGGGAAGATGGTCAAACTTCTGAGCCTTAATTCTGATTTTATGAAGTGGCGGACCTTGGTATGCCTTAGAAATTACAGGATTTTCTAATACAATATGCAACTTTCCCGTATTATAGTGCCGTACATCCGTGACCAGACCCGTGATCATCCCCGGCGTTAGTTTCTGACCCAGAACCGGTGTTGCCAGCATCCAGCTACGCGCACTCCCCGACATGAATCCCGCGGCCCCAAGTAACAGGGCAAGCAGGGCTATCCGTATCAGAAAATACCGCCAGAATATCAGCAGCACTATGGCCAGAACAAAACATGATCCAAGCCCGGCATATAAAGATGGCTCTGTTGATAAAGTAAAATACCCGCCAATACCCATGGCAAAAAATACTGGAGACCATAACAAAAGTCTGTCATATTCCTCATATAAAATTTCCGTTAATTTATTTATTGCGCTTCCCCGCCCTCAATATCCCTTGAAATATAAAACATTTGAAATTTATTTCAGTATTTTAGCATAACAGACTTCCATTTTTAGTATATTTTTGCTAGAAATCAACCAACTAAAGGATAGATGTATCCTTTCCCAAGATGTTATTATTCTCCTGCGCGGACTATATGCATATATTCTATGCGCCCGTGTCCGCACAATAAAAACTGTTGGAACATACTAGTAAATGACGAAGAAGGTAATTACACGCTTCGCCCCATCTCCTACGGGGTTTTTGCATATCGGCGGTGCCAGAACAGCTCTGTTCAACTGGCTATATGCCCGGCATTGCAATGGTGAATTCCAACTGCGGATCGAGGATACTGATCGCAAACGCTATAACGAGGATGCTGTTAGCGCCATATATGACGGTATGAGCTGGTTGGGCCTCACCCATGATGGGGAAGTTGTCAGCCAATATGCCAGACGCGCACGCCATGCAGAGATCGCAAATGAGCTATTGACTCAGGGCAAAGCCTACCAGTGTTATTGCTCACCACAAGAATTGAAAGAAATGCGTGAAACCGCCCGCGCTGAAGGCCGTCCCATGGGATATGATGGTCGGTGGCGCGATCGCGACGCCTCTGAAGCCCCGGAAGGGGTGCAGCCTGTTGTCCGTTTCAGATCGCCAAACGAGGGCGAGACCATCATCAAAGATCAGGTACAGGGCGATGTGACTGTGGCTAATGCCCAACTCGATGATATGATCCTGCTTCGTGCAGATGGATCACCAACTTACATGCTGTCCGTTGTCGTGGATGATCATGATATGGGGGTGACCCACGTTATCCGCGGCGATGACCATCTGACCAATGCGGCGCGACAGGCACAGCTGATATTGGCTATTGGCTGGGAACTTCCGGTCTATGCCCATATCCCGCTCATTCATGGGGCCGATGGGGCAAAGTTATCCAAACGTCACGGTGCCCTTGGTGTTGAAGCATATCGTGATCTGGGCTATCTGCCCAGTGCAATGAAAAATTACCTGTTGCGGTTGGGCTGGGCCCACGGTGATGATGAGACGATTTCAGAACAACAGGCCATCCAGTGGTTTGGCCTTGACGGACTCGGGAAGTCCCCTTCCCGCTTTGATTTTGCCAAGCTGGAAAACCTGAACGGATTTTATATCCGCGAAGTTGAATCCAATGAGACTTTGGTCAATACCTGCCGTCCCTTAATTGAAAAATCATTAGCCAGATCATTGACAGAAAAAGAAATCTCCCTACTGCTTGTCGCTATGGATGAATTTAAACCGCGCGCGAAAAACATCAACGGTCTGGCTGAAAGCACAGAATTTCTATTTGCCTCAAGACCGCTCACTTTTATAGCGAAGGCTGAAAAAATTCTTTCCCCTGATGCCAGAAAAATTTTGGCGGATGTGGTAGAATTGCTCAACAACATCTCCTCCTGGGATGTGGAAGCTTTAGAAATCGAAATCAGAACTTTCGCAGAAGCCAAAGATCTGAAACTCGGAAAAATAGCCCAGCCAATACGGGCATCATTGACCGGGAACAATGTTTCTCCCGGAATTTATGATATGTTGATCTGGTTAGGAAAAGAAGAAAGTCTTGCCAGATTGAAAGAGCAAGCCATTTGATTTTACGCGTATTAGTAAGATCTTAATAATGATAATGTAGGGATGAAATATTTCCTGATCATTATCCTAATGTGAAACAGAACAGCGCAATAAACTATAAAATAAGCTGTTTCCTGAAACTGAACTTATAAGAAAAGGACGTGGATTTATGATTAAAAACGTATTTGACAAGACTTTGTTAAACGAGACTGCAACCCTCACTATTGGTGATAGAACACTTGAATTGCCCCTCTATTCGGGTTCTGTGGGTCCAGATGTCATTGATATCCGCAAACTTTATGCTGAAACAGGCATGTTCACCTATGATCCGGGCTTCACTTCCACAGCCAGTTGTGAATCAAGCATAACCTATATTGATGGGGACAAGGGTATTCTGCTGTACCGTGGCTATCCCATTGATCAGCTTGCTGAAAAAAGTGACTTTATGGAAGTCGCCCATCTGCTGCTGAACGGTGAACTACCCAACAGTCAAGAAAAAGATGACTTTGTTCATACCATAACTTACCACACCATGGTCCATGACCAGATGAGTTCTCTGTTCAAGGGATTCCGCCGGGATGCCCATCCCATGGCCATTATGGTTGGAGTGCTGGGGGCCATGTCTGCTTTTTATCATGACAGTCTGGACATTAATGATCCCGTTCAGCGTAAAATTGCCTCTCATCGCCTGATCGCCAAAATTCCGACCATTGCCTCGATGGCCTATAAATATTCTGTCGGTCAGCCATTCGTTTACCCGCGCAATGACTTGAGCTATGCGGAGAATTTTCTGCAAATGACTTTTGGTGTTCCCCAATGCGAAGAATATAACGTCAGCCCAACGCTGGCCAGTGCTATGGATAAAATCTTCATCCTCCATGCGGACCATGAACAGAATGCCTCCACGTCTACGGTTCGTCTGGCTGGATCATCAGGGGCTAATCCGTTCGCCTGTATAGCCGCCGGTATTGCATCACTGTGGGGACCAGCCCATGGTGGGGCCAATGAAGCCTGCCTGCATATGCTGCAGGAAATTGGCTCTGTGAATCATATTCCTGAATTTATCGAAAAGGCCAAAGATAAAAATGATCCTTTCCGTCTGATGGGTTTTGGTCACCGGGTTTATAAAAACTTTGACCCAAGAGCGCAGGTGCTGGCCAAATCAGCCAAAGAGGTTTTGAGTGAGCTTGGTGTGAATGATCCCATGCTTGATGTGGCGCGGGAACTGGAACGTATCGCACTGGAAGATGAATATTTTATCGAGAAGAAACTCTACCCAAATGTGGATTTCTATTCCGGCATTATCCTGAAAGCCATGGGCTTTCCAACGGATATGTTTACCGTGTTATTTGCGCTCGCCAGAACAACCGGCTGGGTTTCCCAGTGGGGTGAAATGATTGAAGATCCAACCCAGAAAATAGGGCGTCCCCGTCAATTATTTACCGGAGATACCCAGCGGGACTTTGTTGAACTTGATGACCGATAATATCTTATCTAACGTTCAATAAATTCGATCATATATCCATCTGGATCACGGGCAAAGGCGAGTATCGTGGTGCCGCCTTTCATGGGGCCGGGTTTTCTTGGAATATCAACGCCATTTTTTTCCAGTGAATCACAAATTTGATAAATATCTTTGACACCAATGGCTAGATGGCCAAAGGCCTCCCCTATAGCGTATGGCTCCGTGCGGTCCCAGTTATGGGTTAATTCAATGACCGTACTGTCGCTTTCATCCCCGTATCCCAAAAAAGCGAGGGTAAACCGACCCTCCGGGTAATCGCTTTTTCTGAGCAAGGTTAGCCCCAGATGTTGACAATAAAATTCCAGAGATTTTTCCAGATCCAAAACCCGGATCATGACATGCAGAAAACTTTTTTCAGCCGTCATTGTCAGTTCTTGTCAGCTATCATGGCCGTAAAAGATGCTTCAGCTACTTTTTGGCCATTAACCTTGCCTTCAGCTTTAAATGTCCACACGGGGCCCCGGTTGCGGTCTCTCGCAATATGAAGTTCCAGTCTGTCTCCCGGCACCACTGGTTTGCGGAATTTTGCCCCGTCAATAGACATGAAATAGGCAATTTTTTCTTTTGCCTCTTGTTCCATACTCAACATCACGAGTGTCGCAGCGGCTTGCGCCATGGCCTCCACAATCAAAACACCGGGCATTACCGGTTTACCGGGGAAATGCCCCTGAAAGAAAGGCTCATTCATGGTCACGCATTTTATACCAACCGCAGACTCGCCCGGTTTGATTTCCGTTAGCTGGTCAATCAGCAGCATAGGATACCTGTGAGGGATCAATTCCATGATCCGCTCGACATTTAGTGATTCAGGTTCCTGATTGCTTTCTTCCGACATATCAGCTTTCTTGGAATATTGCCTATTGTACCGGTGGCGTCACAGGAAGTTCTACTTTAATGGCAGGCAGAACTTCATCCAGAGCCTCAATGACTTTTGTCGTCACATCCAGGCCGGAAGCTTTTTCGATCACCAGGCTGACATCCATGATCATGGTTGCCTTATGATCCTTGAGGATTTTTTGCAATATCGGTTTCAGTGCCCGCTGCAACTCATTCTGGGCATTACCCAGAGCCGCTTCAAGCTGCTTGTTTTTAATCTGAACTTCACGCTGTACGGTCAGAACTTTATTTTGGAAATCCTTGACCTTTGCATCATAGGATTCTTTGGGAAGAATTGATCTCTGGGACTTCAGAGTAGTTTCCTCTTCCTTTAAAGCCGTTTCCTGCTCAGCAATTTCAGCCTGAAATTTAGAGCGGATTTTATCCAATTGGCTTTGAATATCTTTGCCGGCTGCAGAATTAAATCTGACCATGCGGCTGTCGATAACAGCAATAACAGCCGGTGGCAACGCCTCGGCAGCAACAACTGTCGTTATGTTGGTGAATGTGGAAACTGCGGACGCTATTGCCACCATTACGGTAATTTTGAGTATCTTTTTCATGTTAAAATCTGGTTCCGATGTTAAATTGGAAAAATTCTGTTTTATCAAATTTGTCAGACATTATTGCCTTGGCAAAATCGACCCTAAATGGACCAAATGGTGAAGTCCATGTAAATCCTATACCTGCAGATACCCTAGGCTTTGGCGTATCTCCCACTATAGTATGTGTAAATCCCGTGGCAGGATTAAACAACTGATCAGGCAAGTCAATAGAAAATAATGCACCTGCATCAATAAATGCGCTTGCCTCAATCCCAAGCTCCCGTGCGCCGGAACCGAGCGGGATAAATATCTCGAGCGAACCCTTGTAAAAAACATTGCCACCCAGCGCATCCGTAGTCAAATCATCTCGCGGACCAATACCTGCTTGTTCAAAACCGCGCATCCGGGGATTACCCAGGAAAAAGCGGTCATTAATTCTAATATCCTGCCCGAGTGACAGAATATGACCACCTTCTGCCTTAGCCCCAAAAATCCAACGGCCATAGATTGGGATAAAATAATTATAATTGGCCTGCGTGCGTATATATTTCACATTTCCGCCCAGCCCGGCGACATCCTGATTAAGAACTGCTCTGTGACCCCTGTTTGGCTTCTGTCTGTTATCCAGTGTATCATAGGAAATACCATAACCCACAGATGAGGTTGTAAAGGATCCGATATTGGTGATCGTGAACGGACTGCGGCTTTGCAGAAAAATTTCCGGAATATCGATTTTATCCCGACGCAGATTATAGCGTAAACTCATCACAATAAATTCAGTGACAGGAAACGCGGTTCTGATTCCAAGACCAACTGAAACTTGTTCAAAGTTGGCTTCCCTGAAACTATTATCTCTAAAAAATATATCAATACCGGCTACTACTGGTCGTCCCAGAAAATAGGGCTCGGTAAAGCCGACATCCAGTTCCTTGCGCCGACTGGAAATTCGACTGCCAAAGCGCAAGTCCTGCCCCCGGCCCAACAGATTTCTCTCACGGATACTAAAATCAAACAGAAAACTTTCCGCACTTGAGAAACCAGCCCCGACGGAAAGCTCGCCAGTGGCCTGCTCTTCAACAGTGATTTCAAGGATGGTTTTATCATTTGTTGATCCCTCAATCTGGTCGATTTCAACTTCTTTGAAAAAACCTAGGGATTTGACCCGAATCTCGGAGCGTTTCATTTTGGAAGAGTTATAGGAGTCCCCCTCGATCAGTCTCATTTCACGGCGGATAACACGATCATGGGTCCGCACGTTACCGCGTATATCAACCCGCTCCACATAAACACGCGGGGCCTTGTTGACAATATAAGTAATATTAACTGTCTGCTTTTCCCGGTCCCGACGAATCCGTGGACGCACATTAACAAAGGCGTATCCTTTCAAGCCCGCAATATTGGTCAGATACTCAACAGTCTCGTCAATCAATTCAGAATTATACAGATTACCTTCTCTGGTAAAAACCAGCATACTTAAAATATCTGATTCCAGATCCGGTATTTTGCTTTCTACTGTGATTTCTCCAAAATGATATATAACACCCTCTTCAATAGTATAGTTGATAAAGAAGTTTTCTTTATTTGGCGCCAGTTCCGTTACGGCGGAAGTAATTCTGAAATCAGCATAGCCTTTGGAACGATAAAAATCCCTTAGTAACTGCTTGTCAAATGCCGACCTGTCCGGGTCATAGGTATCATCAGATGTCAGGAATTTCCACCAGCGGCTTTCCTTGGACCTTAAAATAGACCGTAGATCATCATTATTATATATGGCATTACCCATAAAGTTGATTTTGCCAATGCTGCTTTTTGGCCCTTCAGTTATTTCAAAAACCAGATTTACCCGGTTCTGATCCAGTTGAATTACCTTTGGTTCGATGCTGGCTGCGAACCGACCCCCACGACGATATATTTCCAGAAGACGTTGTACATCCCCCCTGACTTTCGAGCGGGAAAAAACAATCCGGGGACGCAAGTGGATTTCTTCGTAAAGTTTGTCGTCTTTTTTAAATTTATTGCCCTCAAAGACAATCCGGTTGATAATCGGGTTTTCCTCAATCTCGACTACCAGCGTCTGGCCAGAACGGCCAATTTTTACATCGGAAAATAATCCGGTATTGAACAGGGATTTCAGAGAGCGATCAACTTCTTTTTCGTTATATACATCACCCTTATGAACAAAAATATAGGATTTTACCGTTTCCACCTCAATCCTCTGGTTACCCTGAACCACGATTTCTGAGATAATGTCACGATCACCATAGGCAGATTGCTGAGCCTGTGCCCCGGAAGTGCCAATAGATAAAGCGCCGAGAACAGAACCAACCAAAAAAACCCAAACTAAACAATTTTTACAAATGCGATTTACCAAAGAATCCTATTCCCGTTATTTTTTTGCTTTTTTATAGTAGAAGCCAAGTATTTACCAGTTAAATTTCAATATGTCATTGAAAGTAGCCAACATCATTAACCCAAGAATAAAAACTAATCCAATACGAAATCCAAATTCTTGCGTTCTTTCGCTTAATTTTCGCCCCAAAACAGCTTCAAAGCCATAAAAGAGCAGATGGCCGCCGTCAAGCAATGGGATCGGAAACAAATTTATCATTCCCAGACTGATGGACACCAGAGCCATTAGCCGTATCCAGAAATCAATGCCCCTTTTTGCGGATTCACCGGCTATTTTAGCAATTCCAATTGGCCCGCTTAATTCTTTTACTGATCTGGTTCCAACGATCATCTGCCGAATACCGCGCAGTGACTGGACGACAATTACCCTGGTTTCCAGAGTACCTGCCCATAATGCCGAGCCAATATTATGTTGACGAATAACTAATTCTTCGGAATTCTGCACACCAATCTGATACAGTTTCAGCGGATTTCCGTTATCATCAAGAACCTGTTCACCGTTGCGAATTATTTTTGTTAATCTCGGTGTTAATATCAAACTTACTATTTCACCACGCCTTCGCACATCAACATCAATCGCTTCCCCGGCACTGTAAAGAATCTCAATCCTCAAATCATTGAAACGTTCTATTTTGCTGCCATCAACAGCAACTATTACATCACCTTTTTCCATGCCGGCATCTTCAGCGGCACTGCCCTGCACAACTTCTGAAATAACAGCCGGGGTATTTATCTGCCCATAAAGATAGAAAAATGTGGCCAGAATAAGAATAGCAAAAATTAAGTTGGCGAAGGGACCAGCGAAAACTATGGCGGCCCTTTGATATAATTTCTTGTGATGAAAGGATAGTTTCCTGTCGGCTTCTGACATTTCATCCAGACTGCTATTTGGTGTACTGGCTTCACTGGCATCGCCAAAAAATTTGACATAGCCACCCAAGGGGATAGAACTGATTTTCCAGCGCGTACCTTTTTTATCTGTCCGACCCCATATTTCCGGGCCAAATCCGATAGAAAAGACATCCACACGAACATTATTCAGCCGCGCAATGATAAAATGTCCCCATTCATGGACAAACACCAAAATGGATAGCATTGCCAAAAAGGATATGACATATATTATAGCATCTATTAATCCGTCCATAATGGTCCTTTATAATCTTCCAATTATTTCTTGTGCCACCGCCCTCGACTGACTATCAATGTCATGAACCATTTTTAGGCAGTTCAGGGCTGAAGTCTCCACTTTAGTTAACGTTTCCTCTACCACCCCGACAATATCCAGAAAGCCAATCCGGCCTTCAAGAAAAGCAATAACCGCAACCTCATTAGCAGCGTTCAGGATAGTAGGGGCTGTGCCGCCCAGATGCAATGCTTCTCTTGCAATGCGGAGGGCAGGAAACCTTATCTGGTCTGGTTCCAGAAAATCCAGTCGTGCAAGTTCCTTGAGATTCAATTTTTTCGCTGGTGTTTCAATCCGATTGGGCCAGCCCAAAGTATAGGATATGGCAATTCTCATATCCGGTGCGCCCAGCTGAGCCAGAACAGACCCATCTTCATAGGTTACCATGCTATGAATAACCGATTGGGGATGGACGATAACATCAATCTGATCCGGCTCGATAGGGAATAGATGATAAGCCTCGATCATTTCAAGGCCTTTGTTCATCATTGTAGCCGAATCGACTGAAATTTTCGCGCCCATATCCCAGTTTGGATGGTTTACTGCCTGTTCCGGTGCGACTGTTGCCATATCTTCCCGGCTTGAATTTATAAATGGCCCACCGGATGCGGTGAGCGTTATAGAATCCACACTTTCCGCCCGTTCAAAATCAAATACCTGAAAGATAGCGTTATGCTCAGAATCAACTGGCAGCAATGTTGCGTTATGGTGCCTGACCTCATGCATCATCAAGTCACCGGCACAGACAAGACATTCTTTATTAGCCAGTGCCACTGTCGCCCCCCGTCGAATGGCTGATAATGTGGGTCTCAGCCCGGCAGCACCTACAATGGAGGCCATCACCCACTCCGCTGAAAGTTGTGCCGCATCATCCAGCGCCTGCTGTCCTGCGGCGACCCTGATATCTGTACCACTCAGGGCATCCTTCAATTCACCATAGCAACTCTCATCGGCAATCACCGCAGTTTTTGCCTTGAAAATTTTTGCCTGTTCCGCAAGCTTTGTCACATTCCGGTTGGCGGTCAGGGCGATAACATCATAGGCGTCAGGGTTCCTACCAATCAAATCAAGGGTATTGCAGCCCACGGACCCGGTGGAGCCTAATATGGTAACCGTTTTTGGCTCCTGTGTTACAGCCATAACTATACCCCAATCCCGGACAAATAGATAAACAGGACGACGGCTGGTGCCGCGAATAGCACACCATCAACTCTGTCCATTATTCCGCCATGCCCCGGTATTATTGCGCCGGAATCTTTCACCTTAAAATGTCTCTTCAGGGCCGATTCCGCCAAATCCCCGATCTGGCTCCATATGGCCAGAATAGCTGCTGCCGGAATCAGAAATATCAGATTAAACTTAAACTCAAAATAATGAGCTGCAATCAGCCCAAAAATAACCGCCGTGATAGCCCCGCCAATTAATCCTGCCCAGGTTTTGTTGGGGCTAATACGTGGTGCCATCTTCGGTCCACCAATATTTTTTCCTGCAAAATAGGCCCCTGTATCCATAGACCAGACAATGATCATCACCCATAATACAATTAAGCCATCAAAATTCTGCCTTAGCCAGATCAGTGATAGTGCAGGAAGCAGAGCATAAGCCGTACCCAACAGGGCAAAAAGCAGATTTATTTTATAATATATACAGGCCACAACCAGTAAACCAACAGGAACAAGATATATATATTCCGAAAAATATATCCCGGTAATCAGTGAATAAATCAGCAGCAGAACTAAAATTGTCTGAAAAGCAAAAACGGAATTAAAAGCCTTGTCTTCACAAATGCCGTTCCACTCGAATAAAATCAATACCGTGAGCAGTATTACTAAAATATTATAAGCAATGCCGCCCAATAAAATTATGGATATGGCTATGGGAAGCATGACCAGAGCTGATACAACACGCAACATTAGTCCGCTTTTTTTGGGGGAAGGATCGCTCATATTTGCTTAGGGTCTCGCGCCATATCGTCGGTCACGACAACAATATTCCTGCACGGCCTGTTCCAGAATTTCCCGGTTAAAGTCTGGCCATAAGACATCAAGAAAAATAAATTCAGCATAGGCAATCTGCCAGAGCAGAAAATTACTGATCCTTTGCTCGCCGCTAGTGCGAATGATAAGGTCAGGGTCGGGAATATTGCTGGTATGAAGGTGGGAGGCAAAGATATCTTCGGAAATATTATCAGGCTCTATTTCGCCTGACTTGACTTTGTCAGCAAGCTCTCTTGCCGCATCAATAATCTCCGCCCGCCCACCATAACTGAGGGCTAATGTCAGGCATAATCTGGTATTACCAAGGGTCTTCTCTTCTGCAGCCTCTAAAAGCTGACGAATATTGGTGCTGAGTTTGGAGCGGTTACCGATGAAAGCCAGCCGGATATTCTTTTCATGAAGTTCGTCTACTTCTCTGGTCAGATACCGCTGCAGAAGATTCATCAGGTCATTCACCTCATCGTCCGGCCTGTTCCAGTTTTCCGATGAAAAGGCATAAAGCGTGAGATATTTAATGCCCAGATCAATAGAATCCTCGACACATTTGCGAACAACTTCCGCACCACGTTTGTGGCCGGCTACTTTAGGTAACATGCGTTTTTTGGCCCACCGCCCATTGCCATCCATAATGATCGCCACATGGGTGGGAGGTTCTGATTGTTTGCTTTTCTTTCTGGAAGCGAATTCTTCCTTAACCAACAACATTAATCAGAGTATCTCCTTATACCTGCATAATTTCTTTTTCTTTTACTTCCGTTAAATGGTCAATTTCCTTGATCATTTCATCAGTCAGCTTCTGAATTTGGTCGTGAAAGATCTTTTGCTCATCCTGACTCATTTCGTGGTCTTTTTCCAATCTTTTGATGGTATCCATTCCATCCCGGCGCACATTTCGAACTGAAATCCGGCTTTGTTCGGCATATTTTCCTGAAATCTTTGTCATCTCCGCGCGGCGTTCTTCATTCAGTTCCGGAATGGGAATACGTAAAGTCTGCCCATCAACAACCGGGTTAAGGCCTAGTCCGGCATTTCGAACCGCTTTATCAGCAGCAGCCACCATTGATTTGTCCCATATATTGACGCTGATCATACGTGGTTCTGGTGTTGAAACTGTGGCAATCTGATTGAGTGGCATTTGAGAACCATAAGCTTCTACCGTTACCGGGTCCAGCAGATTGACCGAAGCCCGTCCCGTCCTAAGACCGACAAATTCTGATTTAAGGTTATCTATGGCCCCATTCATTCGGCGCCTGAGGTTATTAAGATCAATATCAGATGACATTTTTACTCACTCCTTGGCTATGATTGTATATTCGCCGTCTCCACACATGACATTGGCAAATTCACCATGTTTATGGATGGAAAATACTACAATCGGAATATCATTTTCACGCGCCAACGCAATGGCTGACGTATCCATAACTTTAAGATCTCTGGTTAAAACAGTATGATAATCCAGTTTATCATATTTTTTTGCATCGGGATTTGTTTTTGGGTCTGTCGTATAGACCCCATTAACCTGTGTACCCTTCAAGAGCGCATCACAACCCATTTCAGCAGCCCGGAGTGCCGCTGCCGTATCCGTGGTAAAGAATGGATTACCAGTACCTGCAGCAAAAACCACAACCCGGCCCTTTTCCATATGACGGATGGCTTTGCGGCGAATATATGGCTCGCAGACTGAGGCAATGGGGAACGCCGACTGAACTCGGCTGTCAATCCCTTGCTGTTCCAGCGCATTCTGAATGGCAATTGAATTCATTACCGTTGCCAACATGCCCATATGGTCGGCAGATGTGCGGTCAAACCCGCTGGCAACCCCGGTCATTCCCCTAAAAATATTTCCTGCCCCGACAACCAGACAAACCTCAACACCCAGTTCCTGCACTATTTTTATTTCTGCCGCGATTCGCCGGACCATTTCCGGATCAATGCCATAATCCTGTTTGCCCATCAGGGCTTCCCCGGAAAGTTTCAGCAAAACACGTTTATATTTAGGGGTTTCAGCCATTTTCACCTTAATTATTTTATTTCAACAGTACCGTTTTCCGGTATCTTTCTTCACCCCAACAAAAAATCATAAGGCAGAATATACAATTCGGGCTCAAATGCGAATAAACTTTTACATTTATTAGTAAATGAGCCCGAAAATAATCAGTTACCTGATACGGCAGCAACTTCTGCTGCAAAATCTTCTTCTGCTTTTTCTATGCCAGCACCGAGTTCGAGCCGGGTATATCCGGTAAGCTTTATTTCCGTACCCGCATCCTTTGACGCATTCGCAATAACTTTAGAAATTTTTGTCTCGCCATCGATAATGAATGTTTGTTCCGAGAAAACAACTTCCTGATAGAATTTTGCCATGCGCCCTATGATCATTTTCTCAATGATATTATCAGGTTTGCCGGATTCCCGGGCCTGTTCAATCAAAACATTACGTTCACGTTCAACTGCTTTCGGGTCGAGATCATCAATTGTCAGGGCCAGAGGAGCTGTTGCTGCCACATGCATGGCAAGCTGTTTGCCCAGTGCGGTTAATGTGGACTCGTCTGCCTTTGATTCCAATGCTACTAAAACAGCGATCTTGCCCAGACCAGCAGTCACAGCATTATGGATATATGTTGCCACAACACCATTTTCAACGCTAAGGCCAATGGATTGACGGAAATTCATATTTTCGCCGATAGTGCCAATGGCTTCAACAACTTCATCTTTAACATTGCGGCCTGAACCGGGATAATCAGCCGCCAGTGTCGCTTCATAATCACCACCATTATCAAGGGCAGTATTTGCGATATTCTTCACAATATTCTGAAAGGCTTCATTGCGGGCAACAAAGTCAGTTTCAGAATTCACCTCTACTGCTACGGATGTCGTGCCATTAGACGCCACAGCCACAAGTCCTTCGGCAGCCACACGACCAGATTTCTTGGCAGCTTTGGCAATGCCTTTCTGGCGCAACCAGTCCATAGCATTTTCAACGTCACCGTCAGTTTCCTTCAGGGCGTTTTTACAATCCATCATCCCTGCGCCGGATTTATCGCGCAGTTCTTTTACCAGAGATGCCGTAATCTGAACCATCATTCTTCCTTACATTTAGAGAGGATAACAGCAGGTACCAAGCCTTAGACCAGTACCCGCATATCAATAATATTATTTAGCAGCTTTTGCTTTTGGGGCTGCCTTTTTAGCCACTTTTTTTGCTGGCTTCTTTTCGGCGACAGCTTTTTTTGCTGGTGCTTTCTTAGCGGGTTTTTTTTCAGCAGCAGCCTTTTTTGCTGGCTTCTTAGCCGCAGCAGCTTTCTTAGCAGGTTTTTTTGCTGGCTCTTTCTCTGCTGGAGCTTCTTCAGCAACAGTTTCTTCAGCGACAACCTCTTCAGGTGCGGCTTCTTCAGCAACCACTTCTTCGGCAGCAGCTTCTTCTGCCGGTGCTTCTTTGGCTACTACTTCAACTTCGGCAGCTTTTTCTTCAACAGCTTGTTCCTTAACAGGTGCCCCCTCAGCAGCACCAAGATCAACACCCTGATCGACCATTTCCTGCTGAATACCATCAAGCACAGCACCTGAAATCAGATCACAGTAAAGCTGGATCGCGCGTGTCGCATCATCATTGCCGGGAACCGGGAATGTGATGTTATCTGGATCACAGTTGGTATCCAGAACCGCAACAACAGGAATACCAAGCTTGTTGGCTTCCATAATTGCCAGTTCTTCTTTATTGGTATCAATGACAAACAGGATATTTGGAATACCGCCCATGTCTTTAATGCCACCAAGGGCCCGTTCCAGCTTGTCACGTTCCCGTGTCATCTGAAGCAATTCTTTCTTGGTCAAACCAATGGTATCTTCAGACAGTTTCACATCAAGGTCTTTCAGACGCTTTATGGAATTTGATATTGTCTGCCAGTTGGTCATCATGCCGCCGAGCCAGCGGTGATTGACATAATATTGACCACAACGTTTTGCGGCTTCCGCGATGGGGCCGGATGCCTGACGTTTTGTGCCGACAAATAATACCCGACCACCGGATGCGGTGATGTCGCGCACTGTTTCCAGCGCACGATACAGCAATGGCACAGTGATGGACAGATTGATAATATGAACTTTATTGCGGGCGCCAAAGATATATTCTTTCATCTTTGGGTTCCAGCGGTGGGCCTGATGCCCAAAATGAACCCCAGCTTCGAGAAGCTGACGCATTGAAAAACTTGGCACAGCCATAGTATTTTTCCTTTGTTTACCGGTTAATCCTCCGCAGGAAGCGGTCCCATACGGGACACCGGAAAGTCTTGCTCAATATGTGGAGGTCAACTTAAATCCTGCGTGTGAAGTAGGCGCGTAATACCGCCCTTTCCCCATAAGATCAAGGGTTTTTTCTAACTTTTTTTAATGTCGACAGCGGCGCGGGTCCGGCTCTGGTCAACTTCGTCATATCCTGCCGTCTTCGGAATCTTGCGAAAGCGGACCTTATCGCCGGTGATCACCTCTGGTGTGACGGTAACAATATCTCTGGCCGCAAGTAATTTCAGGGCCTCGTCAACGGACTTTGCCTGCCCCAGTTTTTTCAGATTCATCATGGTCGGAAACATCAATACTCCGTCGGATTCTTCAACCAATATCATCGGATGCATCCATTCCACCTCTGTGATTTCATGACCGTCCGGGCTTGGCTGTTGCCCCTCAGGAGCCACACAGAGAAAAAACCGGGTATCAAAGCGGATGGGGTAAACTTTTGGCGTGACCCAGTGGGCAAAAGGAAAGCAGTCACTCATATCAAGCTTCACACCCGACTGCGCCAAAAATTCCGCCAGCGTTATTTTTTTGTCCAAAAAAGCGGCCCGGAATTTTTCATCAATGGATTTACGGGCTTTTTCCCCAATGGCTTTACCGTCAATGGTGCCGATGATTAACCCGGTTTCCTCAAACACTTCGCGCAGGGCCGCATAACGCAGTCCGTGAAAATCCGCACTGATATTGTTGAGCGATGATTTCTGATCACTTTCTTCCAGAGCCTTATCAGCCAAGTCAAGCTTACCGCCGGGAAAAACATAAGCCCCACCGGCGAATTTAATATTCTTATGCCGCTTGACCATCAATATCTGCAACGAGCCAAAGCGCGGATGCACGTCCCCATCCCGAATGATCAGGACAGAGGCAGAGTCTTTAGGCGTTACGGGCTTATCGGTCATGTAAGTACTCTAATAATCTCATTTCCCATCCCCTTCAAGTCGTCATTACCGCGCAGGGCGGGATACAGTCCCAAAAAATAAAGACAAAGAAGATTACATAATTTTTTAACAAGATTCCCCCCAGCGCGGGCAAGAAAATTGAGGTTACATCAAA
>JAJFIP010000179.1 GCA_021774875.1 Emcibacter sp. | reverse complement strand
AATCAGTTAAGAAACCGCGTCTTGATTCTCGTTTGATATGGGCGTGATGGATTCTTTTTTCTTTGGGGTTTCCAACTTTCTCAATTCAGGCACAACCATGCAGGACAAGGCTGAGAGTGAGAATAATATTCCGCCCGTTGCCATGGCAGCTTTAACGCCGAATATTTCAATAGCAAATCCTGAAAAGAAAGTGGAAAGTGGGATGAAGGCAACAGAGGCAAAGGTTATGATCGACATAATGCGGCCAATCATTTTGACATCGACAAATTGTTGTATCCATGTGATGAAAAAGATATTTGTGTAACCAGACATCAGACCGGCAAAACCGATAATGGCAATTGAGCCATATGAGGAATTAATATTTGGGGCGAGGGCTAATGCCAGTCCCGCTAAAGATGACCCCATAAAGAGAAATATGCCGCGATTTTTTTCAGGAGGTGGTGGCAGGATTCCGGTCATAATTGTTCCGATAAGAGAGCCTGCACCTAAAGCCCCCATCAACCAGCCGTATCCTTTGACACCTAATCCTAAATCACTTTCTGCAAAAACAGGAAGACCAACCAGCAAAACACCCATAACAAGTAAATTAACCAAAGCAATATAGATCAGAAGTATCCTAAGAACCGTTGTATGGTAGGCATAGGCCAGTCCCTTTTTTAAACTTTTTAGAAGAGAATCATGTTCTTTTTGTTCGATTGTTATGCGGGTTTTAACAAAAAACAGGGTGAATGCACCTATGATGAATGTGCAAGCGTCAATTAAAAAAGCATAACCAATACCGGAAACCCCATCTGAAGAGGTGAAGGCAATTAAAATGCCCGCAAGGGCGGGGCCAATAATCATGGATAATTGGGCAAGGCCCGTTACAGCGGCATTAGCAGGTCGTAAGTTTTCGGACTTAACCAATGTGGGTACGATTGCCGTTGCCGCCGGAATATGAAACGCACCAACAGTGCCCACTATCACGGCCAGAATATATATCATCCAGATTTGCAACAAGCTGAACAAGATAAGAAAGCCAAGGCTACCAATGAGAAAAATCGAAAAGAATCTGGTGAATAGTAATAATTTTCGTGGAGATATTTTGTCAGCAACAGCACCACCAAACAGCATGAAGGCCGCCCGTGGCAAAGCCTCCAAAGTCAGGATAATGCCAAGCATACTAGGCTCACCGGTAAGTTTTAACACATACCAGGGCAGCGCGATCATACTGATAGCATCGCCAAAAATGGAAATTGCCGTCCCGAATAAATATATCAGAAAGTTTTTATCTTTGAGCACAAGCACATTCACTTATTTTTTTATAACGCGCGGTATCCCCTACTACTCCCTAATGAAAGATAGGAAGTATTTATTATACTTCAAGGGACGAAGATGTCAGCAGGGAAGGTTTGTTCCAATGTCAGTCAGGAAATTTCCAGTTTATATATGGGACTCTGGCTCACAAATTACTGCGGGGTAAATTTCTCTATGGGCAGGTCCATATCCACAATATTAGACGGCGCACTGGCTTGTCCTGATTTTGAATAGGCCCGGATGTAATAGCTGTATTTCAAGCCACCCAGTACGGACTTGTCATTGAATTTTCCACCTTTTTTGGCCTCTATCACAATTGCTTTACCGCCATCCTCTGCCCGATATAGGTCATAGCCGGAGACATCACCTGAAGCTCTCTGCCATTTTAATCTCACCGCACCATCCAGATATTCTGCCTCTAATGGATTTTCGTTTTCCCAGACAGGCAGGGTTGCCTCAGGATCATAGTCCGGTGCCTGTATATAATCTTTTGGCCAGAGAAAGCAGGTCACTTTTTTGAATTTTTCATCAAGTTGCTTGCAGACATTACAGTAAACGCAGCGCACAATATCATGCTCGCGGCCCAAGGCGACTTTTTTTGGCCAGTTGGGGTCCACAAGCAGTTGCCGGGCCATGCCGATCATATCGGCCCTACCGTCCCGCAAGAGCTGTTCGGCATCGTCGGGATTATTTATTTTTCCCGCAGAAATGACCGGAATATCATAGCCCTTGTCATTGATCATTTTCTTGATGGACGCGGCATAATGAACATGAGGCAGTTTGGGAAAAGATGCCCCCGGCATACAGCGTTCACCGGAATATCCCGTATAGGGATAGGGGGGAAGCCCTTCCTTTATTATGGCATCTTCAAATTTTCCACCTACCGACAGGGATATATAATCCACCCCTAGCTGGGCCATACGTAGCGCAATCAGGCGGCTGTCGACAATGGTATAACCATCCTTGATCATCTCATCTGCAAGGAAGCGCACACCAACCGGGAAATCATCGCCGACCTTTGAACGGACTTCAGCCATCACATCACCAAACATCCTCAAGCGTCCCTCAAGGGAACGGCCATCATAACGGTCACGGCGTCGGTTCAGCCGGGACAGGAAAGAGGACAGGGTATAGGCATGGGCTGAATGAAGCTCGATGCCGTCATATCCGGCCTCTCTGGCTCGTGCAGCCGCATCGCCAAAGTCACGAATAATGTTTTTAATGTCATCATCGGACAGCATGTCAATGGTTTGACGCCAGCCGGAACGGGCAACTTTCAGAAAATGGATCAGCTGGGGGAAAACCTTTGAATCGCTACAGTCATGAATGGCTTTGGTGAGTTTTTTATGGCCCTGGATAAATTTATCGTCGGAAAGTCGCAACAGGGGACCGGATTTAGACTGATGGATGGCCATGGCCTCAACAATAATCAGACCGACATTTCCCCGCGCGTAGCCTAAATAACGGTCAATAACATCCTGATTAACATATCCATCTTCACCGGAAAGGCGGGTCACCATAGCCGGGACCATAGTCCTGTTGATGATCTTAATCCCGTTAATAGTAACTGGTTTCTGAATATATTCGTGCATACCTAGCTCCAATGGTTTACTCACTGTAGCATAATTATTTTAAGCTCAAAAGAAAATGTTTAATATATTAAATAAAAAGCTGTTATGATATAAGATAGTTTGAGTGCAAGAATTACTATTGTTAAATTTATTCAGGAACTTGACATAAAACAATTTATTATAGGTCTAAAAGGTTATTATTCAGGTCTGTTAAACATTTTAATAGTGGGTGATACTTGATATGACAAAGGAAAACACCAATAGTAAGGAGCAAAAGCAATTGAAACTCTGGGTTAGAATGCTTGCAAGCTCGACGCGCGTGGTTCAGGTTCTGAATAAACGCATGAAACAACATACACCGCTGACCTTGGCAAAATTTGACGTTTTGGTAGCCATAGACCGAACTCCGGGCGGTGTTATTACCATGAGTGAACTGTCAAGGATGCTGCTGGTATCCAATGCCAATACCACAGGCATGGTCAGTCGACTGATGAAAGACGGATTGGTGGAAAAATGGGCCTTACCCACCGACAGGCGGGTATATAGTGTGTCCATGACCAGTGAGGGCCGCAAGACCTTAAAACATGCCATCATTATTCACAAGGAATGGGTGGATGAGCTTCTGGGTAGTATTGATGACGATAAGATGGACGGTCTGATTGATACTTTCAGCGACCTGAAAAAAGAGCTTGCTGAAATCGAAGCCTAGGACAAATTATTCTGTCAGATCGTCCCACAGTTCCTTGACTTTATCAAAGAAGCCGGATGATTCCGGGCTGACATCATCACCGCAGTCATCAGCGAAGGCGCGCAGAAGCTCTTTTTGCTTCTTGGTCATATTGACCGGCGTTTCAACCGATGTCTGGATGACCATATCACCAAATTGCTGAGAATGAAGTACAGGCATACCTTTACCGCGTAAGCGATATTGCTTGCCAGTTTGATTTCCAGCATTAATTTTTAACTTGGCCTTTTTACAGTTAACGGTGGGAACATTGATTTCCCCGCCCAGGGCAGCGGTGGTCAGGGCAATAGGAACATTACAGAATATGGTTGACCCATCGCGCTGAAATATAGGGTGATATTCGAGGGTAATGAAAATATAAAGATCACCGCAGGGGCCATTTTGTGGCCCGCATTCACCTTCACCCTGAAGCCGAATTCTGGTGCCATCCTCGACACCGGATGGTATTTTCACGGACAGGGATTTGTTTTTTTGTTTATTTCCCGCGCCGTGACATCCGCCGCAGGGCCTGGAAATGACCATGCCCTGGCCCTGACATCTGGGGCAGGTGCGCTCAACAGTGAAGAAGCCCTGCTGGGTTCTGACCTTGCCTACGCCACCGCAACTGGTGCAGGTTTCGGGCTTGGAGCCTTCCTCGGCTCCGGTACCGTCACAATCGTCGCAGGTTATGGTGGTCGGAATTGTTATTTTCTCTTCCTTGCCGGTGAAGGCATCTTCCAGTGTAATGGCCAGATTATAACGCAGGTCGGCTCCACGGCTAGGGCCGCTACTTTGTCTGCGGCCGCCGCCACCCATACCAAAAAGGTCTTCAAAAATATCGGAAAAAGCACTGTCAAAGCCGCCGCCGCCCATACCACCGCGACCCATGCCACCATTTTCAAATGCCGCATGACCGTATTGATCATAGGCAGCGCGTTTCTGATCATCTTTCAGGATTTCGTAGGCTTCACTGACTTCCTTGAATTTGGCTTCGGCTTCGGTATCATCATGATTACGATCGGGATGATACCGCATAGCTTTTTTGCGGTAAGATTTTTTGAGATCGTCCGTAGATACGCCGCGCTCTACTTCAAGTATGTCATAAAAACAGGTCTTCGCCATGATAATCCCGGTATTCTACCCTACATATGCCTACCGTCCTGCAAAAGGCAGAACGGCAGCTAGTCACGTCGATATGTGATGAGTGTATAATCCAATCATTAAGATCAGATTATTTCTTGTCGTCATCAACTTCTTCAAAGTCAGCATCAACCACATCATCATCTGCGGTACTTGATGGTGCTTCATCTTCGCCATCGGCAGCTTCCCCGCCAGCATCAGCCTGATCCTTATAGATGGCTTCACCCAACTTCATGGATGCCTGCTGCAAAACTTCCAATGCGGCCTTAATGGCTTCAACATCATCACTTTCAGCGGTTTCTTTTACAGTTTTAATGGCATCTTCGATGGCGGATTTATCAGCCTCATCAATTTTGTCACCATGTTCTTTCAATTGGCTTTCCGCTGAATGAGCCGTTCCTTCGGCCTGATTGCGTGTTTCGACCAATTCGCGGCGCTTTTTGTCGTCTTCGGCGTTGGCTTCAGCATCTTGAACCATTTTTTCAATGTCATCATCACTAAGTCCGCCAGAGGCCTGAATACGGATCTGCTGTTCCTTGCCCGTGCCTTTATCCTTGGCCGATACATTGACGATGCCATTGGCATCAATATCGAATGTCACTTCCACCTGTGGGATACCACGGGGAGCAGCGGGAATACCAACCAGATCAAACTGACCGAGCATTTTGTTATCAGCAGCCATTTCACGTTCACCCTGGAAAACCCGGATGGTTACCGCAGACTGATTATCTTCGGCTGTGGAAAAGGTCTGTGATTTTTTGGTCGGGATCGTGGTATTACGGTCAATCAGGCGGGTGAACACACCGCCCAGTGTTTCAATACCCAGTGACAAGGGGGTCACATCAAGCAGCAGTACGTCTTTCACATCACCCTGAAGCACGCCAGCCTGAATGGCCGCACCCATGGCCACAACTTCGTCCGGGTTAACACCCTTATGAGGTTCGCGCCCGAAAAAGTCTTTCACCACTTCGGTGATTTTAGGCATGCGGGTCATACCGCCGACCATAACAACTTCGTCAATTTCACTGGCCTTGAGACCAGCGTCTTTCAGGGCCGCTTTGCAGGGCGCGATGGTGCGCTGGATAAAGTCTTTTACCAGTTCTTCAAATTTGGCGCGGGTCAGTTTGAGGGTTAAATGCTTAGGACCAGAAGCATCTGCGGTGATGAACGGCAGGTTGATTTCTGTCTGTTGAGCACTGGACAGCTCAATTTTGGCTTTTTCAGCGGCTTCTTTCAGCCGTTGCAGAGCCATATTGTCGGATTTCAGGTCAATGCCCTGTTCTTTTTTGAATTCAGCCGCCAGATATTCCACCAGACGCATATCAAAGTCTTCGCCGCCAAGGAAGGTATCACCGTTAGTGGATTTTACCTCAAATACACCGTCACCGATTTCAAGGACCGAGACGTCAAATGTACCACCGCCAAGGTCAAACACGGCAATGGTTTTGCCGTCTTCCTTATCCATACCGTAAGCCAGCGCGGCGGCAGTAGGCTC
>JAJFIP010000178.1 GCA_021774875.1 Emcibacter sp. | reverse complement strand
CTCTGACTGGAATAATATCGGGTGTGTCAGACCCTTATGCGACAGATGTTGAAAAGCTCCTGCATAAAAACACTCTGGCGACCGTGATCAAGAATATGCCCAAAGTGACCGAAACTCTTCCTGAAATTGTAAGAAAACAGCTTGAGGAGACAACATCACTGGAAAATCTTAAAGCAGGCACAAATTTTACTCTGCGTATTGACTCCATAGCAATTCCAGAACTTCATCCGGGAGAAACTGCTTCCGCAAAGAAAGCATCCAAAGCCCCCTCAACCACACCGGCAAAACAGGTCATTGCAACTGAGAGTACTAAAAATCAAACGCCAGCGGATAGGACAAAAGCAGGAATAAAACCTGACAGTCCGGCTGTAACATATCCACAAAGTGAGAAACCAGTTGCCACGCCGCCGCCGGGACTGTCCGGGATCATTATTGCGCCCGGACAACATATTCTGAAACATTCCCATAAAACTGCATCTTCAAGCTCTCGCCCGCCGCCCCTGTCCAACCGTCAATATGCTGATGGCTACAACTCGGCGTCTTATGCCAACCCCAGACGAGGGGGCGCGTTCATATCACTTTATGTAGCTACACCAGTTTCCGTTATTAAATTTCAAAGTCCAGTAGAACTCAAACCGGGAACCGTGATTACTTTCTCCTTGACGGAAAAACCTGAGGCAGCTGTGAGCGGTTATCCAGATGTTAAAAGACCAGAAGGTGAAGCACTAAAAACTGATAAAAAATCTGTTGCCAAAGAAAATATCACTCAGTCTCGGACTCAATCCCTGACTCAGGCCCAGACTCAGGCCCAGGCTCAGGCCCAGCCACTACTGGACAATCAAACTCAGGCGTGGACCGCCACATCACTGGTAACAAAGCCCGGTCTGCCAACCGGCCCATCTCTGTCAACTATTTCCCCTTTGGAGCTCACGCCGCAGCCGTTGGAAAATTTTATCCAGAGCTGGCAATCCCTGAGTCAGATTGTATCTGCTTTACCTGTGACAGACAGCAGCGGCACAACCCAGCAAACCCTGAATAGCCGTTTGCCCGGCGTGCAGAACCCCGGCCAGATGACGTCATCAATGATGTTCTTCCTCGCGGCAATGGGGGCTAAAAATCCAGCGAAAATCTGGCTAGGGCCTGTGATGACCGGGCAGCTTGAGAAAGCCGGACAAGGAAAATTGCTGGGCATGCTGGATAATGATATGCAGCGCATTTTCAGATTGGGGGCCGATACTCCACTTAATGAATGGCGTCCGGCTCTGATCCCATTACAGGTAGGTGGTGAAGTCCATGCCGTGCCGATCCTGACCCGGCAAGTCCCGGGTGAAGATAACGAAGACAAAAATACCAGTGGCGAAGAAGAAGATAATGAAAAATCCGCAGGCACACGTTTCATCGTCGAACTTGAGCTCAGCCAGTTTGGACAATTACAGGTGGATGGCTTGCTCGCGCAGGAAAAACTCAATATCATCATCCGGTCAAAAACCATACTGCCCACAATAATGCAACAAAGGATGGCCGGGATGTTCACCACAGCCCTTGAGATCAGCGGGTTTTCAGGTGACCTTCAATTTCGGGACAATATTCAGCCTGAAATCTCGGTCCAAAATATAATCAACCAGAAGATTCATATGTCCCGGTCATAAAAAAAGAGTGTAATCCTATGACATTTTATCCAAAAGAAGCCCTGTCCTCATTTCCAAACCCATACCGGAATAAGGCATATAGCGTCTCAATAATTCAGGAAATTACCCTGAACCGGCAGACTTTTCTGTTTGGATTACGTTATGTGCCCGATAAACTATTATTGAATCATGCTGGTCTGGCATCTTATCTGGAACAGATTCTGGCCCGCAGCACCGAAAAAGCGGAAATACTGGCCCATGATATTATAGAAGATGTCATGGATCAGATCATCCCCAAATGGATCGAGATAAACCTGAAACAGAAGCAAAATAAATTTGGCCAGTGCGTGCTGATCACAATGGAAGACCGCCAACCGGATTGGGAAGAGGATAATATATTAAATCGTCTATCATCGCTTTTTTAATTTAATCTTTCCATCAAATTTGTTAGGCTCTATTTAAGTCATTCTAGGCCAAAATAAATTGGTCTTTTTACAAATAAGGGGGAAAAATGAAAAATTTATTTACCGTTCTCGTCACTCTCATATCATTTTGCTTTATGACCTTGCCCACCACTGCCGGCATTTATTCCGATGAGTTGGCAAAATGTACGGTAGAGAAAACAACCGAACAGGATAAAATTAATCTGATCAAATGGATGTTCACCGCAATTACATTGCACCCGGCTATTAGCTCTCTTGTCCCTATCACAAAGGCGAAGCGAGATTTAAATAATCGTAATATAGCCAAAATGTTAGAGAAGCTTTTAATTTCAACATGCAGAAATGAAACAGTTAATGCGGTTAAATATGAAGGTGATGTAGCAATAGCAGCCGCTTTCCAGGTACTTGGTGAGGTTGCCGCACGTGAGCTTTTTGCCCATCCAGCTGTTACCGCAGGAATGGCTGAACTGGATAAATATATTGACAACGAGAAGATAAAAGAGGTTTACGGTGTAAAGGAATAGTCTTCTGAATAAGCCTTATTTTATCATCCCTATCCCGATTTCTGACGTTGACGAGATATGGTCATGAAATTAATTTTTTATAATCCGCAAAATAGTATAAATATGAATTGCTGGTGATATAAGGAACCGCTGGGTTCCGGATTTTATAAATTCGCTTGAAAGGGCAATTGAAATTGCCAAGGATATTATAAAAAATATTGCCAGTGCGATTGGTCCTGAAAATCCCATGATAACTTGTGACAGACCAGTAAATGTTACCAGCTTTATCAGAAGAGGGTGCCATACATAAATCTGCAACGAATTTTTTCCCCTTTGGGAAATAAAGCCTTTCTTTTCAGGAACAAGCAACAATACCGCAATGATCGTAAGAAAAGATATGCAATATAAAATAAACCTGAGTAAAACTACCAGCCATTCTTGGGTTTCGTCACCAGCAGTAAAACTTGTCCCCAAAAGCCAGTTCTTTGGCATCTCATGGAAATAGATGAAAAATGCTATGTTCATTGCAATGAGAGCTATAAGGGCCAGTTTTGGGATATTATTTAACTTCACATTTGAAAGCAGATCAGGTGTCATTATGTGGCCCATGACAAAGAACGGGAAAAAATAAATTGTTCTTGAAATACCTAAAAACTGGCTAGCTGAATCAAAATAACCCACCAGCAATGAAAGCATGATAAGGAAGATAACAGGGTGTTTTAACTTAAGAACGATCGGCAATAACACTCGCCAAATAAATAAACTTAACAAAAACCATAAAATCCAATATGGCTGCAAGCCGAGTATGTATTTGCTGAGATACCCATTTTCAATGAAATAAACAGATTCATAAATAACTGTAAATACAATAAAGGGTACAAGAATGGTCTTGACCAGATTTTTTATTGTTCCTTCATTCAAGGTTGCCTTTGACAACATCCCGGAAATCATTACAAACGCTGGCATATGGAAAGAATAAATAAAAAGATACATGACTTCGAAAGCCATATCTTCCGCAATAAACGGCTCAATAACATGCCCAAAAACCACAAGCAAAATTAATAAGAATTTGGCATTATCCAATGAATAATTTCGCGCCAATATATCCCTATCCCGATTTCTGACGCTGACGGTGCATGTTAATGGCTAGCTCATCCTGCTCTATCTGCTGGCGACGGTTATAGTCAGCCAATTCCTCTTGCAGCTGCCGTTGTTCAATAACTTCATATTTTTTCAGTTCTTTAAAGGCCTCTGCCACCTGATCCTTCATATTCTCTATGGAAACATCAATTTCCAGCATGGAATTAACGATATTGACCCGGCGGGCCATAACCTGCTGGGCATAGGCGGCATAGCCGATATTAACAACCGGTGATTCCGAAACCTTTTGTTGTTCCCGGATCAGCTCATTTTGCAGGTCGGTCAGATTCTGGAGAAGATCTGCCTTCATCCTTTCAAGCTCAGCCATATCCCGGCGTTTTTCGTCCAGTTGCCACTTATGCAGCCGGATCATTCCTGTCATTCCTTTACGGCTCATTACACAAATATTTCCATTATTATTATCTAGTTACTATTTATGCCATCTTTTACGATGTTTGGGTCTTCTCCCGCAGGACCATTTTGCAGTATCTGCGCCAGTTGCGCATAACCTTCTTCCAACGTGCTGCTTTCGGTCTTGTTCTGTGCCATGAATTCTTCAAGCGCAGGATGAAAATGAATTGCATCGTCTACCTCCTGGTTAGCACCGGGTCGATAGGCACCGAGGCGAATCATCTCTTCCATATCATTATAGTCAGCTAAATATTTACGAGTGGTAACCAATAGATCATTTTGTTCCTTATTGTTACAGGCGGGCATGGTACGGGAAATGGATCGCAGAACATTTATCGCTGGAAACCGGCCCCTTTCAGCTATGGAACGGTCAAGCATAATATGACCATCCAATATGCCCCGTACCGCATCGGAGATCGGCTCATTATGATCATCGCCCTCTACCAGCACCGCGAACAAGCCGGTAATACTGCCTTTATCAATGCCCGGCCCGGCCCGCTCCAGCAATCTTGGCAGCTCTGAAAAAACGGTCGGTGTATAGCCTTTACTGGCTGGAGGCTCGCCCCCGGCAAGACCAATTTCCCTTTGTGCCATAGCAAAGCGGGTCACGCTGTCCATCAGACACAACACGTCATTGCCCTGATCACGGAAAAATTCACTGGCAGTCAGGGTGAGGTATGCTGCCTGACGCCGCATGAGTGCCGTTTCGTCAGAAGTGGCCACCACGACCACGCTGCGGGCCAGCCCCTCCTCCCCAAGATCATCTTCAATAAACTCCTGAACCTCCCGGCCCCGCTCCCCGATCAGGCCAATAACCGACACATCAGACCGCGCATAGCGGGCAAACATTGACAGAAGAATTGATTTGCCGATACCGGAGCCGGAAAAAATCCCCATGCGCTGTCCCTTGCAGCAAGTGACAAAGGTATTCAGTGACCGCACACCAAGATCAATCTTGTCACCAACCCTGTTTCGCAAATGGGCTGCTGGCGGTTGGGCTCTTATAGGATAGGCTTCTGATCCGGGTTTTATTGGTCCCTTGCCATCAATAGGCTCCCCCATAGCATTCACCACCCGTCCCAGCCACTGAACAGAGGGGTGAACAACTGGTGTTTCGCTCTCCACATAAGCCTGACATCCAACGCCAACACCTTCGATCATGGAATATGGCATGAGCAAAGCACAGTCCGACTTGAAGCCAACCACTTCACAGGGAATGATCTTGTCCTGACGGGATAAAATGTTAACGCGAGAGCCAATGCTTAATGATTGCTGGGCTCCGGCTACTTCGATCAGAAGCCCCTGAACACCAACAACCCGGCCATAAAAACGCCAGGAATGCATTCTTTCAATTTGTGCCTTTAACGTATACACAGTGATTCACTTCGATTCTTATTAATTTATCGCCTATATTACGCTAAAAATAGCTGTTTTCACAGAATAAATTTACAATAGTCATAATATTTTTTATCTAATTAATTATTAACTTATCTATTAGGTAATAATCGTTAATATATATATATTTCAAGATGTTATATAAGGTTATTGAATGATATTTTTAACAAAATTCTTAATTTTATCTCTTAAAACCTACTATATTCGTTGTTTATTTACCAATTGTTTACCATTAGTGTTAATAATGGTTAATAGAAAGTAGTTAACAACAAAAAATTATTATTAAATAATTCAGAAAAACAAGAGGTAAAAAAATGCGCGTTCTACTCATAGAAGATGATCCTTCCACATCCAAAAGCATCGAATTGATGTTATCAGCAGAAGGTTTTAATATTTACTGCACAGATCTTGGCGAAGAAGGTATAGATTTAGGCAAGCTGTATGACTATGACATTATCCTGCTGGATCTGAATTTGCCGGATATGCATGGATATGACGTTCTGAAAAAATTACGCTTATCGAAAGTTACCACACCAATTCTCATTCTGTCCGGCATGGGTGAATTGGAAAACAAGGTCAAGGGTCTTGGATATGGCGCAGACGATTATCTGACAAAACCATTTTACAAGGAAGAACTGGTCGCCCGGATACAGGCCATCATCCGTCGCTCAAAAGGTCATGCAGAATCAATTATCCGCACGGGCAAACTTGCGGTTAACCTTGATACGAAAACAGTAGACGTTAATAACCAAAGGGTACATCTGACTGGCAAGGAATATGCCATGCTGGAATTACTTTCCCTGCGCAAAAGTACAACATTAACCAAAGAAATGTTCCTCAATCACCTTTATGGTGGCATGGATGAACCGGAACTTAAGATCATTGATGTCTTTATCTGTAAATTACGCAAGAAACTGATGGCGATTTGTGGTGAGAATTACATTGAAACCGTTTGGGGCCGTGGGTATGTCCTGCGAGATCCGGAAACAAATGATGATAGTGCTGTCGCCTGATACAGATTGGCATAAATAGCCAGAACATCTTGCACATTCTCCGGTAAATTTTATATTTACCAAAATAAAAAGGTCACTCCCCTGCTCGGGGGGTGGCCTTTTTAATATCTGTCCATATATACCTTGATTTTACAATTTTGGCCTTGCTAAAAAAGTTATCCTACCTTGCGAACCTGGGTTATATAATCTGCCGTATTATACATACCGCGTTTTCCCGGCACTGGCTTGAATTTTTCTGATAACCCAAGAACGGTTTCTGCGGCACCGAGAAACAGGGTTCCATCATCTGGCAATTGTTCCCGCAGACGATCCAGTACATCGCCCTTGGTTTTCTGATGGAAATAAATCAATACATTACGACAAAAAATCACATCAAATTTGCCAAGCGGACTAAAATTATCCAGCAGGTTAAAGGGTCTATAGCTCACCATTTTTCGGATACTTTCCGATATTTGCCACATCTCACCGGCCTGGGTGAAATATTTCATCAATAATTTAATCGGTAGCCCCCTTTGGACTTCAAACTGAGAATAAATCCCGGCCTTTGCTTTATCCAGAACATCCTGGGTCAGGTCAGTCCCGATTATCTCTATTTTCCAACCGCTTAACTGCGCTTCCATTTCTTTGATAATAATAGCCAGAGAATAGGGTTCCTGTCCTGTCGAAGCAGCCGAACACCAAATTCGTATCCTCTTGGTCGCTGAACGGGACTTTATAAGTTCTGGCAAAACATGATCTTTAAACAGATCAAACGGGGTGCTGTCACGAAAAAAGAATGACTCATTAGTGGTCATGGCATCGGTAATTTCCCGGAGCAAATCATCCTTGCGCCGCAACCTGATTTCGTTGATCAGGTCATCCAGTGTCTCCATACCTTTTTTGCGGGCGATAGGTGTAAGCCGACTTTCCAGCAAGTAAACCTTATCTTCAGAAAGAACCAGACCGGATCTTTCTTTCAGGATATTACTGAGCATTTCAAAATCTTCTTTTCTCATTATGCCAGTCCCATCACTTTTTCTTTAATTTTTGAACCGATTTCATCTAACGGATACACGCCACTACATAGGCCCGCATTACTGACCGCTCCGGGCATTCCCCAAACAACACTGGTTTTTTCATCCTGCGCGATCAATTTGCCTCCGGCTTCCACTAATTTTCGACAGGCCGCAAGGCCATCATGTCCCATACCCGTTAAAATGACGGCGAATACCTCGCTGCCATATAAATCTATCAGGCTCCTGAGCATGGGTTCAGCAGACGGGCGACAAAAATTTTCTGGAGCATCCTGATTGAGGGCAATGACCTTCCTGCCAGATTTTTCTACTACTGTCATATGATAATCCCCGGGGGCCAGATAAACCTTGCCGTCTTCCAATTGGTCGCCGTCTTCTGCCTCTTTACAAATAAAATTTGTCGAATGGGTCAGATGTTTTGCCAAAATTTTTGTAAAAGTAGCCGGCATATGCTGGGTCACCACGATTGGAACATTTACCGACCCCAAATCTTTAAGAACCTCAAGTAATGCCTGTGGCCCGCCTGTGGAACTGCCAATGGCCAGAATAGAAGACTTGCCTCGTGAATATTTGCGTTTTTCTATACTTTGGCGGGGAATGACTGTCGGCGTGAACTGCTTATCAACCAGACTGACTTTGCTCTTGAATACTTCGCCACCGTTTCTTAGTCTGCTGGCCGCCGCAATGCTGATGACCTTGCTGATAATTTCTTCCTGAAAACTTAGTGATGAGGCAATTTCCTGATTACTTGTCGGTTTGGAAACATAATCAGACGCCCCCAAAGACATGGCCTGCATACTAATTTCCGCATTGCGGTTTGTCAGGGTGGAGGCCATAATAACTTTGACCTTGGGATTGATCTCAAAAATTTTAGGTAATGCGGTCAACCCATCCATGATCGGCATTTCGATGTCCAGTACAATAATTTCCGGATCGAAGCGTGTCATACTTGACAGAGCCATTGCCCCATTGCCCGCTGTACCAACAATTTGAATGGCGGGATCTTCTTCAAGCCATCTGGACATAAGCCCCCTGATCACGGCTGAATCATCGACAACCATCACTCTATATTGGCCACTTCTCACCACTTGCTCCATACTCCTATTTTCTTTCAATGAATTGGATTGCATTTATATTAATCCCACTTGAGAAAACTTGGATTCAATAATTTCGCGATCAAATGGTTTCATGATATATTCGTCTGCGCCTGCGGAAATTGCAGCACTGATATGGCTCATATCATTTTCTGTAGTACAGAACACGACAACCGGCTTGTCGCCACCATCAGAAGCTCTGAGTGCTTTCAGAAAATCCAGACCATTCATAACTGGCATATTCCAGTCCAGTAGAACCACATCGGGCAATATATCATGGCAGGAATCCAATGCATCCTGACCATCAACAGCCTCCCGGATGTCAAAATCAAGTTCCTCCAGAATACGACGAGCTACTTTTCTGATCACTTTTGAGTCATCAACTACCAAGCAGGATTTCATATTATTCTTCTCCAGACTAAATATTCGCCTTACGGCACAAAGCCTTGTTAATTATGCAGCCGTAGCTTGCCCTATATCAAAATTCAACAATTTTTCCACATCAAGGACGACCATCAGTTCTCCTTCCAAGCGGAAAATACCAGCAGAAACATCTTGCCAGCAGGAGTCCAATGTTACCGGATTGCGCTCAAATGAGTCTTCCGGAAAGGACATGACATCACCCACTGAATCAATTAAAAGGCTGTAGGGCTCGCCTTGATATTCAACAACGATACTCATTTTCACCGCGCCATCTTCCTGTTCAGGCAGTCCTAGCCTTTTTCTTAAGTTAATGGCCGTTACAATACGGCCCCGCAGATTCAGAACACCAGCAACGGCTTGTGGGGCTAAAGGAACCGCCGTAATGCCTTGCTCGGACAATACATCATGAACTTCCAGCACTGGAATACCGCATAACTGCTCTGCCAGACGAATTGTCACGAAATCTCTATTTTCATTTTCCATTTTACTTCACCTTTTAAAAATAATTACGCTGCATTTTGTTTTTTAGCAATCTGCTCAATGATGGTTGACATCAATGTATCCCGCTCAAGTTTAACGACATAATCATCGAACCCAACCTCACGACCACGGGCAAAATCTTTCGGAGTATGATGAGAAGACAGGGCGATCATTGGCGTTTTCTGCCAGATCCCGCTTTCACGGACTTCTTCTGCAAAACTAAAGCCATCCATATCCGGCATTTCAATGTCACTGATAATAATGTCAAAGTCATCGCCTTTCTCACGCAGATCCAAGGCTGCTGCCCCACTATCCACAGCGGTAACTTTATATCCTGCCGCTGAAAGCAGCGGTTTGATCATATTGAGGAAGAATTTACTGTCATCTATGAGCAGAACATGGGGTCGTGCATCTGTACCCGTATGACCGGAAGTGCTTGAAGACCCTAAGGTTCCAAATGCTTTTTCAATATAATAGGCCACATCAATCATTTCCGTAGCATTACCATTGATCACGGCAGTACCAACCTGACCGTCAACGGCAGAGGAAAGTTCAATATTGATGTCGTCTTCAAGGATATCAACGATCTCGTCCACGACAATTCCCATCGTCCTGTCACCATCAGCAAATACGAGAATTGGCTGGCGACCTTCTTCTTTCAATTGATAGGTAGCATCCAATTGTACCAGCGGCATTAACTGACCACGATACTGAACCACAGGCATACCATCTGATGACTCGATAGTCGTAACATCAATTTCTTCCAAACGGGCGACCAGAGACAGCGGAACGGCACGGTGATTATTTTCACCGGCACCGAACAGAAGAATCGCCTCACGCTCATTTGCCACTTTGGACTGTTTTTCTTCTTCTGCACCAAATCCGGCTGAGTCAGTCACACTATCGCTGAGCAGACTGGCTATACCATTTGGATCAAGGATCATAATCACCTTACCATCTCCAAGAATGGTATTACCGGCGAAGGTCTGCAAGTTTCTCAGGATTGGGGCCACGGGCTTGACGACAATTTCTTCAGTGTCAAACACCTTGTCAACCACTATACCGAAAGTGAAAGAACCCACTTGAGTAATGACTATATAATCATCCTTGCGTTTAAGTGCCTCTTTTTCTGTGTCTTCTTCCTGTTTCGGCATACCAAGAATTTCATCAAGACGAACCAGTGGCAGAAGCCGGTCCCGTAGCCGCAATACCGGCGTATCATTGATATGTTCAATATTATGTTCGGAATCATTTGAAGCCCGGACCAGTTCAAGGACGCTGATTTGCGGAATGGCAAATCTGTCTTCCCGGCATTTCACTATCAGGGCTGAAACAATAGCCAGCGTCAGTGGAATTTTAATACTGAAGCTGGTGCCTTTTCCTTCAACAGACTTAAGATCAACTGTGCCGCCAATTTTTTCAATGTTGGTCTTAACCACATCCATGCCAACACCGCGACCAGATACAGCGGTCACTTTTTCCGCTGTGGAGAAGCCGGCATGAAAGACAAACATCTGAATCTGATTGTCTGTCATTTCGTCCAGTTCTTCTTCGGTCGCCAAACCGTTTTTCAGGGCCTTGGCTTTAAGTTTTTCTACGGGTATTCCCGCGCCATCATCGGTAATTTCAATAATAATATGCCCACCTTCATGGAAGGCATTCAGGCGAATAACACCCGTTTCCTTTTTACCCGCGGCAAGACGGTCAGCAGGCATTTCAACACCATGGTCAGCAGAATTACGCACCATATGAGTCAAAGGATCCTTGATCATTTCCAGAACCTGACGGTCAAGTTCCGTGTCGGCACCAAGCATCTGAAGATCAATCTTTTTACCCAGTTCCAGTTGCAGGTCACGAATAATCCTGGGCAATTTGGCCCAGGCGTTACCAACAGGCTGCATACGGGTTTTCATAACCCCTTCCTGAAGTTCCGTAGTGCATTGGCTTAAATGCTGTAGTGGAATGGCAAATGCACTGTCCCCGCTACTGCGAAGAAGCTGCATGAGCTGATTTCTTGTCAGAACCAATTCACTGACCATAGTCATCAGGTCTTCCAGCACCTGAACATTCACCCGAATGCTTTGATTGGCAATGCTGGTATCTCCCCCCTTGGCACCAGCAGAAGAAGAATTTTTATCAGATTTTTTGGTTTTAACTTTAGCTTTTTTATCGGCTTCACTGAGGATAGTGGCGGCAGCAGTGTCATATTCGGCCAATACTGCTTCCACATCTGAAAACGCTAATTCCACTTCTTCCAAAACAATCCCCAATAGCCTGCGGACTGTTTCATTTTGCTTAGCTGTCATCCCTTGTAAAATGAACGATTCGAAAGTTGTGGCGACACTTGGGCCCGTCTCCGGTTTTCCGGCAAAACAGGCAGTGAAGAAATCGCCCATCTTTACTTTACTATCTCTTTTATTTACTCCATCCATTAATGTCTTGACAGAAACATCCCCGAAAATACGATTGTGGAACAGATGAACAATGACTTGAACCGCATCAGCACCACCAATGCGGCTCAGCAAATCTTCCTGATCATCTTCTGAAGTTACCTCATCGTTGTCATCTTCATCATCAGGACCGGGAGCCGCTGCAAAAGCTGCCTCCAGTTCCTCTAAAGACACTTCACCAGGTATATTATTTGTTGATTTTGTGATTTCAGGCATGTCTATTACTTCTTCTACAGGAGCGGGAGCAGGTGCAGAGGACTCAATTGATCCGCCAGTGGCAACCACATTCAGCTGATTGATAATATCGCTGTCATCACCACTTGGTTCTTCCTGTGTCTCTTCCAGTGCCGAGAGAATTTCCTTGATCCGGTCAAGGGCAGATAAAATCAGGGTGACAGAATCAGACGTAACAACCAATTCCCCATCGCGATATTTACCTAAAACATTTTCACCGGCATGGGCAACAGATTCCAATCGTGGCAATCCCAGAAAACCACAAGTCCCTTTAATGGTATGAACCAGACGAAAGATATTATCCAGAATGGGTTTATTCGTCGGATCCTGTTCAAGTGTTACCATTTCCCCATCGACAACGTCGATGCTTTCATTGGTTTCTGTTAGAAATTCATTTAGCAAATCATCCATAATATTTAACCTTTTCTACGCAACAGAAATTGTCACAAACCTTCACTCTTACCTAAGATCGGGTAAATTGGTTAAAAAGCTGTAAAAAATGATAAAATGATTAAGGAATTGCAATAAAAACTTTCAGATCACCTGAATAACAAGTTCTAAAGGTGTATATCTGCTACATTATCACCGTTCCTGATAACTCATGTGAAGTGAAAAACTCTGTTCATTATGAGATATATATTCAATTTTTCTGCCAAGTTTCCGGGCAACATCTGCCGCGAGGAACGCAGGGGCAGACTTTGCCTCTATATTATCCTCTGACAATTCCCCCAATAATGCCAGTCGAATAGAATCCTGAAAAATAACCTTATCCCCGTGAATGGTTACGGTCACATCGGTCATGGGGGACTGTTCCCTGATCTCGATAAGCAGCTTGCCCCCCCTGATCAGGCTTTCCCCAGCAACCAGTGCCATATTCAACATAAGTTTCGTGGCATCCTTGTCCATTGCACCAACATTGGATTGCCAGGAAAGAGTTATATTACCTGAGCCATACAGGCCACGAACAGCATTTTCTGCTTCGCTGAGTGGAACCTTTTGGCCGAAACCCCCACCAGAACCAAAAGACAGTCGGAAGAATTTAAGCTTGGCAGATGTCACTTCGGCACTTTGGGTCAAAAGTTTCATCACCTCTACGCGCATCTTTTCATCTTTTTCATCGGCCATAATTTCAAGGCCATTGGCGATGGCACCCACAGGGCTGATCAGATCGTGGCAAAGACGCGAGCATAGCAAAGCCGAAAACTCAATATCATCCATATAAATATAGTCTTTCTTTTTTATCACATGACAATTTCTGGCTTGAACATATAATACCAATCTGGCAAAAACAATTAATACTTTACAGGAAAATATCCATGACAGACCAGATTATCAATTACCGCAAACTTGCAGATACTTTATATGAAACCACCCTGGAAGCGGGTCGGAAAATCATGGATATTTTTGCTCAGGATTTTGATGTTGAATTTAAAGATGATAAATCCCCGGTCACCGAAGCCGATCAGGCAGCGGAAAAAATTATACTCCGGGATTTGGCGGAAATAGCCCCGCACATCCCGGTCATTGCCGAGGAACAAGCCAGTGACGGTAATATACCGGATGTTGCTAACGTTTTCTGGCTGGTGGATCCACTGGATGGTACCAAGGAATTTATCAAAAAAGGCACTGACTTTACTGTCAATATTGCCCTGATTGAAAATGGCCAGCCCACATTCGGCATCGTTTATGCTCCGGCAATGGGTCGATTGTTTGTCGCCAAGGATCCCGAAACTGCTGTTCAATTGGATGTTCGCGAAGGCCGTTTCATTGGTGAAGAGCGGGAAATTACCGTCCGCGATGTGCCGATGAGCGGCATTACTGCTGTCGCCAGCAAATCCCACCGGGACGACCAGACCAACGCCTTTCTTGAAAAACTGGGTATCACAGATATTGTCGGCGCGGGCAGTTCATTGAAATTCTGTCTGGTGGCGGCAGGTGAAGCAGACATCTATCCTCGATTCGGTCCGACCATGGAATGGGATACAGGGGCGGGTCATGCGGTGCTGAAAGCAGCGGGCGGCACGGTGAAGAATCCGGATGGAACAGATTTTCATTATAAAAAACCAGACTTTCGCAATGGGTTTTTTATTGCAAATGGTAAAGTGAAATATTAAATCAGATTTTTACTTAGCGCCCAGATACCGCACAGGGCTACTATGATAGCCGACACCCGGTTGATCTTGAGCAGATGATTGTCTGACAGGCGGCTTCTCATATATCCCGCACAGCCGGTAATGGTGAACCACCACAGGCTAGAGCCAAGAAATATGCCAGTAATAATCGCCACCGCCTCTGTTATATTCTGCCCCATATTCTGAAGCCCGAACGCCCCGAACAGGAATACAAAACCCAAGATAGTCATGGGATTCATCATGGTCAGACTGAAAGCCCCCGCCGCCCCCTTCAGCCGATCCCGAACGGTATCTTCCACATCACCCAAATGAGGGTGCTTGGTCCAGAGATTAACACTAACAATAATCAGAATAATTCCGCCGATAGTCTCAAACCAGCCATCAACCCTGTCCACCATTCCCATAACCGATGACAGGCCAAAAGCGGCAACGGCACCAAAAATAGTATCGGCCACCGCAGCCCCTATACCAACCGTGAAACCATTTCGTCTGCTATAGGCGAGCGTGCGGCGGATACAGATCAAATTCACCGGCCCCAAAGGTGCTGCCATCACCACACCGATAAAAACGCCCCAGAGAATGTAAATGAACGGCATTATCCCTCTCGTGTTTTTTTGTTATTCTTCTTTATATAGGTAATCTGGTCAGGAATAAAAGATTATATCTGGCTCCCAAGTCATTTTCATGTTAGATCCGCCCTATGACACAGGATATTGAAAATACAGAAAAAGCGGAAGACCCGGTCATCCTCTATATTATGACTGCCGTCGAACGCGGATCGCCAGTGGCTCCCCGCGACATTGCCATTGAAATTGCTGACGACAGGGCCAAGGAGAACAGCCCAAAGGATGCCTGGCGGAAATATCTGCTGGCAGTCAAGCAACAGGCCAAGCATCTTGCACGCTCGGGCCGCATCAGTATTCTGCGCCGCGGCAAACCCATCGACCCCAATAAAATGAAGGGGCTGGTTAAATTTTCTCTGCCTGTAAAGGAATAGAAATTAACTGGCCCGTTTCAGGGTCAGTGGCAAAGGCCTTCAAGCCAAGCGCAATACCGCCGGTGACCTGAACAATTACCCAAATCAATTCAGGGTCATGATTTTGGGCCTGATCCTGAGCCGAGGGCTGCGCCTGTCCGTCCGGGTGGGAATGATAATGGCCGAGTATCCTGTCATTACCCAACCGGCTTTGTTTTTGATGCTGGATAATGAGCGCGGGATCAAGTTCAAAACCAGTGGCCGGATGACGCGCCAGATTGGGCGAGGTTACAATATTTGTCACCACATCATCACCCCAGCCAATGAGCAGACCGCAAGCCTCAAGGGGGTAGCAATCCGCGCAGTGATGACGAATTTGGTGCTGAAGATCAGTTGACAGGCGTAACGTCTTCATGGTCTCGTTTTACCTCAATCCGGCCAATGGTTTTTCCTGTGAAGTCTTTATATATGATTCGGCTGGTTTTACCGTCCCGGCCTATTCTGATCCACAAGCCATTCGCTGCTGCCGATGTTTCAAGAATCACTTCTCTGGGCCCCAGTGTCAAATCAAAGGCAAAACCCTCGACCGGCATCTGTTCTGGCCCTGATGTCAGTTCTTGCTGGATAGCTTCCTGTTTCTCTCTGGCGGCCTTCTGTTTAGCCAGATCAATCATCTTCCAGACAACAACAGCAAGACCCAAAACAATTAAAATTGCCATAAAGATCACAATAAACTTGAGAAATCCGCTGTTTTTTGGCACTTCTTCTGTCATGACACTACAAAATTCCAATTTAGATGACATAAATATCGATTTAACGGTGGAAGGAGAAGCCATAGGCCTGCGCCTTGATAAGTTTCTTTCCCAGTCCCTAAGTGACATCAGTCGCTCAAGATTGAAAAAGTTGATCACCGACGGCGAGGTCAAAATTATTCTTGCATACTCATCCCAATCAGGCCAGACCATAACCGACCCGTCATACCGGGTCAAATACCAAGATCAGGTATTTTTTACCATCCCCCATATGACTGAGCCAGACCCCATTGGACAGGATATTCCCCTTGATGTGGTCTATGAGGATGACCAGCTGATCGTCATCAATAAAATGGCTGGCATGGTTGTTCACCCCGCCCCCGGCAATCCGGACGGTACGCTGGTTAATGCCCTGATCTATCATTGCGGCGACAGCCTGTCGGGCATTAACGGGGTCAAGCGACCGGGCATTGTCCACCGCATCGACAAGGATACCAGCGGATTGATGGTCGCCGCCAAAACCGATCGCGCCCATACAAAACTGGCCAAACAATTTGCCAAACATAGTCTGGAGCGGGCTTACCTTGCCGTGGTATGGGGGGTTCCTAATCCGGCATCGGGCATTATCCATGAAAAAATTGGCCGCGATTCGCGCAACCGTCTGAAAATGGCCGTCGTCGCCTATGAAAGCAAGCGGGGACGCGATGCCATTACCCATTATCAGGTGATCAGAAGGCTGGAGCCAAAACGAAAGATTTTTGATCGTAGCCAAGGCATCAAACGACTGGCGCCGAGCTTAAGTCTGGTGGAATGTCGCCTTGAAACCGGGCGCACCCATCAGGTCCGGGTCCATATGTCTCATATCCGCCATCCTTTGGTAGGTGATCCCTTTTACGGCAAGTCCGGCCCGGTACAGTCGAAAAATTTCTCGGAAAAGGCCCAGCTCGCCATCAACGAATTCAAACGTCAGGCCCTTCACGCATATGTGATCGGATTCAAGCATCCCACTACGGGCGAGGACTTGAAATTTGAAGCAGAGCTACCAAATGATATGAAGCGCCTTATTTCTGCCCTTGAGGGCATCTAGGGTCAAAGGTGATAAAAAACTAAAAATATGCTATAATGCATATTCAGCCGAAAGGTGGAGAGATTAATGGCCAGACAATTAACACCGGCAATTACGCCGGAGGGTAGCCTGACAAGATACCTTCAGGAAATTCGCAAGTTTCCCATGCTGAAACCTGAGGAAGAATTTATGCTGGCCAAAGCATGGACCGAACATGAGGACAGCGAGGCTGCACATAAGCTGGTTACATCCCATCTGCGCCTTGTAGCTAAAATTGCCATGGGTTACCGAGGTTATGGTCTGCCTATTGGTGAGCTGATTTCCGAAGGAAATGTGGGCATGATGCAGGCGGTGAAACGCTTTGACCCGGACCGTGGATTTCGTCTGGCCACCTATGCCATGTGGTGGATCAAGGCCTCTATTCAGGAATATATCCTGCGCTCATGGTCGCTGGTTAAGATCGGCACGACAGCTGCCCAGAAAAAATTATTCTTCAATCTGCGCCGCATTAAAGGCCAGATTCAAGCCATTGACGAAGGCGACCTGCATCCTGATGATGTGGCGGAAATTGCCACCCAGCTGAATGTCAGTGAGAATGACGTGGTTCAGATGAACCGCCGCATGGCTGGTTCCGATCATTCGCTCAACGCCCCCATGCGGGCCGATGCCGAAGGCGAGTGGATGGACTGGCTTGAAGACAAGGATGCAGTTGATCAGGAAACCGCCTATGCCGATGAAGAAGAGCTGACCAACCGCCGCGCCCTCATGGCAGATGCCATGAAAGATCTGAATGAGCGCGAGCAGCATATCCTGACCGAACGCCGCCTGAAAGACAAGCCGTCCACTCTGGAAGATCTGAGCAAAATTTATAACATCAGCCGCGAGCGGGTGCGCCAGATCGAAGTCAGAGCATTCGAGAAACTGCAAAAAGCCATGCAGACTGCCGCCGTTGAGCAGGGCGTCATGACCATTGAACAGAAGTAAACTATAGCCTATAAAAGCCTTTGGTGCTCTGACCGTGAGGCATAAAATAATGGCGTCTGACTTTCAATCACATATTGCAAAGATACGGAACTGCATAGCCGGAAATGAGGATTATCAGGCTGTCTGTGACCTTCGTCAGATAATAAAAAACCGTCCTGAACATGGAGAACAGTGGCAGGCCATAGCCGAATTATGTCATTCTGTGGGTGATATGGATGCGGGATTGATCGCCGCGCGGAACTTTGCTGAAGGCCACCCGGAAGATCCGGGAAGACAGGGGATGCTTTCTGAGTTTCTGGTAGCAACCGGACGTATTCAGGAGGCTTTTGATCTGATGGTCCCGTTGGCTGAAAAATATTCTGAACATGCTCCCCTACATTACAGCATCGGCGTGATGCTGTCACAACTAGGCCGGGTTGAAGAGGCAGAGACGCGCTTTACCCATATCCTTGACATTCAGCCTAACTATATTCTGGCGTGGGAACAGCTGGCACAGATCCATGAATTCAAGTCCGGCGACCCCTGGATTGGCCGCTATCGCCAAGTAGAAGAGCTTGAGCATCTGATACCTGATGAGGACAAACCACCTTTTTTTTACGGGCTTGGCAAGCTTTATGATGATCTGGGCGATTATGACAAGGCCTTTGCCAGTTTTCAAAAAGCTGCCGCCATAAAAAACCGGATTAGTCCTTTCAACAGAGAGGCATTCAACGCTCATGTGGAGCGGCTGGAGAATCTTTTTTCCGCAGAATTGTTTGCCAAGGAACAGGATAGTGGAATTCAGTCAAACCAGCCCATTTTCATCGTCGGAGTGCCAAGGTCCGGCTCATCCTTGATAGATAGAATTATTTCCGCCCATTCAGATGTCACTTCAGGGGGAGAAATGTCCCTGTTCTGGCTCGCGGCCCTGCCCTTTGATACCCATAAAAACGGACAGCCTTTGTCACTGACCAGCTATCACATGGAAAAGGATGCCACATGGACTTCAATCGCACAGGATTATCTGGACCGCCTTCAGGAAAGATTAGGTTCCTGCGAGCGCATTACAGATAAATCACTGGTAAATTATCTTTATATCCATGCCATCATGCAGGCTCTGCCCAAGGCAAAAATCATCTATTGCCGGCGCGATCCTGTCGACACGGCGTGGTCAAATTTCCGTACTCTTTTTGGCACAGACAATCTGATGAGCTATGATCTGGATGACATCGCCCTTTATCAGCACAGCTATCACCGTCTGATGAAACACTGGCAGAAATTACGCCCCGGAACTATTTTTGAAATCCGGCATGAAGAGCTTGTTTCGCAACCGGAACAAAATATCAAACGTCTGCTTGATTTCTGTGATCTTGAATTTGAAGAAGGCTGCCTCTTGCCCCATATCAGTGATACTGCTATGGAGACGGCAAAAAATTACGCCAGCCATCTTGAGCCATGGCTTGAAAAACTGCGTGGGGACGAAAAGGCCTAAGTGAAGATAAAATCACTCATTTTTTCCGGCTCTGCCTCCCGGACATAACGCTCAAAGGCGGGCAGCCATATATCATCAAATACGGACGTCGGGCGATTATCTCCGACCATCTGTTTGCGTTTCTCATAACGTGCCTTTGCCAACAGAGTATCTACGGGCAAAAAAACCTTTAAATCCAATAGGGGTGCCAGGCTGTCCTTGAACAGAAACACCCCTTCAATGATGGTGACATCAAAATGCTTGCGAGACTCAGTGATTGCATTTGCGGCCCGACCATAATGGATGCTGTCTTTATAGTATCGTTCAAATAATTCTTCGGTGAAGTCCCCTTTCTCATGGGCGTCATAGATCAACTTCTGAACCTCAAGATTATTATAATCGTCAATATGCAACAAAACACATTTAACATTCCTGCTATTCAGTTTGTCATGCAGGGTCGTGGCAAAGGTGGTTTTACCTGAACAATCCAGTCCGTTAATACCAATAACTATAGGCTGTGCCTGTATCAGACCCTCGATTATTTCAATGACTTTATCCATAGGTTAATACTGGACTAAAAATAGGGATCAGGCTATATTTTCTTGCAGAAAAATCCCATATCTTAAATAAGGAAATACAATGGATCAGAAATCACTTTATGAACGATTGGGCGGTTATGACGGCATCACCGCTTTTGCCAATGACCTGTTGCCAAGGTTACAAGGTGATTCCCAATTGGGCCGTTTTTGGCAAAATCGCGGTGACGATGGTATCGCCCGGGAAAAACAGCTGCTGATAGATTATATATCCGCCAGTGCCGGGGGCCCTCTGCTTTACACGGGTCGCGATATGCTGACCTCTCACAAGGGTATGAAAATCAGTGAAAGTGACTGGTCCGTGTTCCTTGGCCATGCGGGTGATACTTTCACAGCCTTAGCCGTTCCCGCACAGGAATGTTACGATGTGGTAGCTTTTGTTCTCAGCTTGAAAGACGACATCGTCGAAGCATAGGCAAAGA
>JAJFIP010000177.1 GCA_021774875.1 Emcibacter sp. | reverse complement strand
GCAGAATTGCGCCCGAATACGACTAAGCCCGCTTCATCGGTCTGAGGCTTTTCCGTAACCGTCTTTGTGACAAATTCTAAAGCAGAGTCAACCGATGATTCGCCGATCGAATCAGAAAGGTCGACAGCATAGACGACAGAGATCACATCCCGAACGCGAACCGAACGTGGTTCCGCAATCAGCATCACAAAGAGTCCCAACATCAATAGCCGAGAGAGTAATGCAGACAGTGCTCTGCCTTTGCTCAAGCCTCCATAACCGGCGACTGAGAGCCACCAAATCCAAATCGAAAAGAGAATCAAGCCAAAGGCCCAAGGTCGGGCAAATAACAAAACACCAGAAACTTCGAGACTAACACAAACAACAGCATAAAAGGTGAGAAACAAGATCAAAGGTAACGCACGCATCCAACTCACGGCAATACGCGGTTTCGGAACCAACTGATGATAAAGTTCTTTGATCTTCATGGTATTAATTTTACGATTAAACGATTACCAGTGTCAGCCACGAACACCTGTTCTTTTGAATTAACTGCAACTCCCCACGGAGTGACAAATTCGCCTTGTTTTCTGCCCGTCTCCCCGAACCTGCCTAATATTCTGCCTTCCAAATCCGTTTTTGTGATACGCCCTGCTCCGTACTCCACGATGTAGAGTTCCTCCTTTGAACGATCAATGGCAATGTCATATGGGTAATAGAGTGGAATTCCCCCGGTTTTCGTGCCTAAGATTTCTAAAAAGGCGCCTTCATCGGAAAATACTTGAATACAATTATTGCTGGCATCCGCAACGTAGATCTTTCCTTTATGCCAAATCATGCCTGAAGCGCGTTGAAATTCGCCAGGATCAGTCCCCCGTTTTCCAAATTCTAACAGAAACTCTCCCTCTTCAGAGAATTTCTGGACTCGGTCATTATCTCCATATTCACAAACGTAAATATTTCCGGTGGGATCCTGAACAATGGAAACCGGGTAAATAAATTGCGAGGGCCCTTCTCCCAATTCTCCCAGCGTCTTTTGCACGTTTCCTTGATCATCAAAAAAAACAATCCGGTGATAATGTGTATCAGCAACTGCGATTTGACCATTCTTCAACAAACAAATCCCCTCAGGTTTACCAATTTCGTAGTCTGGCATCATCCATGTTCTGATGAGTTCATTCTCAGGGTTGTAAACTAAGACACGTCCGGCATTATCAAGCACATAAAGTTCGTCGTTTGGCCCTACATTCAGGCCACGTGGCGCAGGAACCTTGGTGCCTTCAGAAGGAAGAGACCACTGGATAATCTTAGGAAAGGAGAGCTCCGGAGCAGAATCTGAATTGCAACCAAAGCAAATCAGCATACAAAATAGTAACAGTAACAAGTGAATGGAAACGCGATCCCCCGGTTGGAATGTTGCGCGCGGAGGGCGATGATAAAATGTTTGATTCGATTGCGTTTGTTGATGAAACGTTTCGACTTCTTCAATCGCACCACTGAATATCGTACGGCGCACTTCCCATTCACTGGAATCGTCTTTTGTCAGTTTTAATTGCTCGGGGCGCACTAGTGTTGTTTCATCACTTTTATTTTGATCCGATTGATTGAGCACGAAAGAAAGATCATTCACCGGCCCTAAATACGTTCCCAATTGAGACGATGGGGGCGCATAATACAGGTCATGCACTGCCCCCGAATAGACCACAGCCCCTTCATCGAGACAGACAACGTGCTGTGCTTCTTTCAGTACCAGATCCGGCATATGTGTCGAGAATATCAGCGAAGTTTTATTTTTTTGACAATAGCGACGAATTGTTTGCCAATACAAAGACCAATGTGCCTGATCCACGTGCACTAAGGGTTCATCCATGATCAATACTTTCGCTTGACTGGCGAGTGCACGGGCTACCGATAAACGAGATGCTTCTCCTTGAGATAATTGCCCCGGATATTTTTTCATGACTGATGTCAGACGAAATGCCTTCAGCAGATCTTGCACTGTTTCATCGAGTGTCTCGGCATCGGGATGAACCAGTGCTAAATGCTCTTGAACATCATACTGCGGCCATAAGCCCAGAGAATGCGGCACCCAAAATGCTTCGACAGCCGAGCCAGACTGAAAACAGTGATCCGTGCGAACTACGGTTCCCTGACTGGGACGCTCATACTCAACCAGCAAGTTCAGCAATGATGTTTTTCCTGCACCGGAGTAGCCCATGACAGCGGTGATGCCTTGTGGGATCTCAAGATCAACGTCCACTAAACGGACGCCGGATGCCCCGCTTAAACTGACATGCTTCAGCGACCATAATTGAGATTCAGATTGTTGAGTTTCAGAAATCATAAAGCTTAAACTGTTTTGGTGATCTGTTTTTGATCTGAAGCTGAAATCCACAGCTTTCTGACAACAGGTAAAAGTAAAAGACTGACAACCACAGGTATGCAGAAACTGAGAAAAGTCATTGCAGAGAGAATTGAATTTTGACCGTAGTGCATTAACCCATACAATCGGACGGCAGAAGTCATCGCGTCATTCGGAGCCAGAATCGCGCTGATCGTAACATCCCAATACGCCCAAAATGCGAGTAGTACAACAGCCCAATATTGCATCC
>JAJFIP010000176.1 GCA_021774875.1 Emcibacter sp. | reverse complement strand
TTATTCACGGGCATGGGGCAAGCGTCCGGCCATAGTAAGTGCGGCATTCTTTCTGTTCATTGCCATATATGGATATTTTACTTCGGGTATTGCAGAGACACAAGCTCTGGCTAGTGTGGTATGGGTTTGGGAGATGTATATATTCTCACATCTTGGCGTGGCCTTTCTGATTGCCGGACTTATTGGCACACCGGGTTGCGAAATGCGTGCCTTTCATGATCTTTTTACCCGCATAACCGGAATTGCCACCAAAGAACACTATTGCCCGGTCGGCCCCCTTAACCCCATAGACAAGTGGGAAGCCGCAAAGAAACAAGGCAACAAGTAATCAGCCATATGTCGCCTTGCACAGTCATAAAAATTCGCTGATCGTGTAGTTAAAAGGAGGAATCTGGAATGAAAAAAATCATATCTGCTATCGGCTTTATATTATTAATTTTATTGGTGAATTTCCAAAGTTTGACCTACGCAAAAGATGCTAAGGCAGACGTTTGCCGTGGGGGAGAAAATTCTAGCAGGCTGGATTTCTGGCTGGGAGAATGGGAGGTGTTTGCTGACGATAATCAGCGACAGGGCCATAATCTTATCGAACGCCAGCTGAATGGCTGTGCAATCTTCGAGCATTGGTCCGGGGCAGGGGGCAATGAGGGTAAAAGCTTATTTTATTATGACGCCCGCGATGATAGTTGGACTCAAATTTGGGTGACGAGCAATACCAGACGTACAGGTGGCTTGAAAATCAAACATCTTATTGCAGTTTATCAAGATGGTGGCGTGCGGTTTCAAGGTCTGTTGAGATTGCCAGATGGTGGCTCAATATTAGACCGCACCACCTTAACGCCTTTGGATAGTGGCGAAGTCCGCCAATTAATCGAAATTTCAAAAGATGGTGGAAATATCTGGCACACTAGCTTTGATGCAATTTATAAACCCGTAGACGACTAAATAGAGAAAATTGCACTGTAAGCTAACTTTTCCTAAGTATCACCGACAGATTATTGGCGGGCATGGGGACAGTTTTTACAAGACTCAGGCCATTTTCTCCCGCAAGGCTGGAAATATCGTTCAAATCTCGAACGCCCCAATCCGGATTCTGTGATTGAAGGCTTAAGTCAAACAACTCATTGCTGGGGGCTGTATGCTCGCCATCTATTTTATAGGGGCCATAAAGATAAAGAATACCATCTTCTGGTAGAACTCTTGCAGCACCCTTCATTAGACCAACTGCTGACTCCCAGGGCGAAATATGAATCATATTGATACAGACCATCGCAGTGACAGGCAGGGGTAGTTCAACTTTTTCCACAGGCCAGAAATTTTCAAGTGTGTTGATATTCAGGGGGGGCAGGATATTTTTCAATTGCACATCCCACCACCATGCACTGATGCTGTCACGGCTTGCTAAATCGGGGTCACTAGGCAACCAGTAATGGCCCGGCATATGATCGACAAAATAAATTGCATGCTGGCCGCTGCCGCTGGCTATTTCCAATATTGTACCATGTTCAGGCAGGCAGTCCTTCAGGACAGCGAGAATTGGTTCCCTGTTTCGGTCAGTCGCCGGGGCATGTTTTTTCTGCGCTCTCATAATCATGGCGCGAAGGATATAGGGTAAATCCTTGTCATTCTATTAAAATAAGTACTAATCGTCAATTTTATCAGGCAGGGGAAAATTTTCAACATCTCCCGGCAGAGTTTCCAGATAAACTGATTGGCTAGGGAAGGCAAAATTGCTACCGGCATTCCGGACAATGTCCTTGATCCTGAAGGCAAGAGCCTCCTTGATTTCCAACCATTCACCCCAATCAGTAGTCCGGGTAAAACAATAAAGCATCAGATCGATAGAACTGTCATTAAAGCTGTCGATACGAATGAAAGTAGACACCTCTGGCGGGTGGGCGAAGTCCTCATTGGTGAGAATATATGTTTCGATACTGCCTCGGATATCACGCAGTTGATCAATGCTCGTGTCATAGACCAGTCCTATTTTCCAATATATGCGGCGATGGGTCATGCGGGTAAAATTAACCACCGCATTATCCGATAATTTGGCATTGGGAACAAAAACCGGGGCCTTGTCAAATCGGCGGATGGTCGTGGTGCGAAAGCCAATGTCTACCACAGTTCGTTCCACTATATCATCAACCAGTACCCAGTCACCGGGGTGAAAGCGTTTTTCGCCAATAATAAATAGTCCGGCGATCAGATTTTTGAACACATCCTGCGCGCCTAACGCTACCGCAACCCCGAACAGGCCTAACCCCGCGATCAGGGGAGCAACCGCAATACCCCATATTTCCAGTATGGCTGCCGCCCCAAGAAAGAAAACCAAAGCGCGTATTGCCTTGACCAGCCAAGTGATCATGCTTTCGGTGAACAGACCCTTTAAGCCAGAGAATGACCGGCTGAGCGGCCCGACCATCTTAAATAATATCCAGAAAATATTAAATGTGATCAGCGACCGGTTCAGATTATAGGCCCCCTGTTGCAAGCCTTCGCTTAAAATGAGAATTTCTGTGGCAAGAAAAACACCAATGACAATGGGGACAAAGCGCAGGGGGTGTTCCAGAGCATCAATCACCTGATCATCCATGTCATTTTTTGTCTTGCGAGTCAGTACCTTGAGCCTGCCGATGATAAATTTACTGAACAGGCGGCGGATCATAAGGAAGAAAAAGAATACCAGCAGAGCCAGAATGATCTTGCCAATATCTACGCCATAAACGCCATGCTGCCACACGTCTCTGATCAGAGTGATGAAATCTGTGAAAGTGGTATTATCCATTATTTATCCTGTTGTCTTAATTCTGATTTATTTTTACTTTGTGCCAGAAGGGATAAAATATTAAATTTCATACCCCAGGCCAATGTTGCAATACTGCCTGTATAAATAATTGTCCAGCGTATGAATAAGTCCGTTTCAGAAAGTTTGATCTTACGGTCCGGGCCGAGCAGGAAGTCAACACCGGAGAAAGTCAGTCCATATTTCTCTATATTCTGTTCCAGCCCAAGATTGAACAGATACCAGCCAATAATACTGGCAATAACCACACTCAGAATTTTGAATATCCAGTGACGTAGGCTTTGGCTAAGCCATACAGCATTCAAGCTGAGCAAAATAATCAGCAAATAAAGATAGCCTCCGCCACCAGTGCCTAAAAAACCTTCTCTGCTTATTAATTCATTGAGATTGTCAGTATTGGCATAGTCAAAGGCAATAATCTTGCATATATAAAGCCACGGCAATGCGTAAAGAATATTCAAGGCTAAACTAATGGAAAATATGTAGCATTTATTTGAGAAATTATGAATTTGATATTTTTTAATCATATCGGCACTATAGTAAAAGAGGCACAAAAAGAATATAACTGGTGAAAATAGTGCCAAA
>JAJFIP010000175.1 GCA_021774875.1 Emcibacter sp. | reverse complement strand
TTATTTCATTTTTGAAAATTCAGGACTTGCAATTTTTACGAGTATGCTGTGTATTATGATAGTTATTCGTCATATGGATAATATCAAACGACTCCTTTCCGGTACAGAACCGAAGATTGGGAAAAAATAAGAATAATCCTAATTTTGGGGGAAAAATGTCAGAAAACACAGCTAAAAAGGACTTAAGTCAGGAAGAAAAAACTGCCCGGCTTCAATTGATCCGTACTGAAAATGTCGGGCCGGTGACTTTTCGCCATTTACTTTCCAAATATAAGACCGCATTAAATGCGCTGGACGCTTTGCCCGAACTAGCCAGACGCGGGGGCCGTAAAAAACCGCTCCGCGCCGCCAGAAAATCTGACGTGGAAAAAGAGATTGATGCATTATCCGCAATTGGCGGAACTTTGATTGTTTATGGTGATCAGCTCTATCCCGAACCTTTGAGGGCAACAGAAGGTGCACCGCCAATTATGATGGCATTGGGCCACCCTCATTTGCTGGAGAGCAAGAATTTTGCCATTGTAGGAGCCAGAAACTGTTCTGCTGTCGGCACAAGAATCGCCAATTCTCTGTCCGGTGAAATGGGTCGGGCCGGATATATCATTTCTTCTGGTATGGCGCGGGGTATTGATACCGCTGTCCATCACGGAGCACTGGAAACAGGTACCATCGCTGTGCTTGCGGGCGGTGTTGATGTCATATACCCAAGAGAAAACAGTAAACTTTATCAGGCAATCCTCAGCACGGGATTAGTGCTGTCCGAGATGCCACTGGGAACCCAGCCCATTGCCCGACATTTTCCGCCCAGAAACCGAATTATTTCTGGTTTGGCATCAGGACTGCTGGTTGTGGAGGCAACTTATAAATCAGGCTCTCTGATTACCGCCCGCCTTGCCCTGGAACAAGGCCGGGAAGTTTTTGCCATCCCCGGTTCGCCCATGGACCCCCGGGCAAAGGGCCCCAATGATATGATCCGACAAGGGGCTATTCTGGTTGAAAATGTGGATAATATTCTTGAAGTTCTGCACATGATGGAGACAAAAACAATATCAGAACCGCAATATGATCTTTTTGACGGCATTTCCGATCATCAGATTTCTCATGATGAAAACGATCTTGCTCTAATACGTGATGATATTCGCAGTAAATTATCCCCGACTCCCGTGGCCATTGATGACCTGATAAGAATCATGGAATTAAGCCCACAAGAAGTACAATCAGTGTTGTTAGAACTGGAATTAGCCGGAGAAATTATCCGTTACCCCGGAAACAGGGTAGCTTTTTGCTAAACAAAAGAGTAAAAGCCCTTAATTTTAAAATTATATAACTGTAGTAATACTCATATGAAAACAGTAGTTGTAGAATCTCCGGCAAAAGCCAAAACCATTAACAAATATCTGGGCAATGATTATACAGTGCTCGCCAGTTTTGGCCATGTGCGCGACCTGCCGTCAAAAAATGGCTCCGTGGATCCGGAAGCAGACTTTGCCATGATTTGGGAAGTTGACAGTGATTCCAAAAAACGCATCAAGGATATAGCGGATGCGACAAAATCTTCTGATGAACTTATTCTGGCCACCGACCCGGATCGTGAAGGTGAGGCTATTTCATGGCATGTGCTGGAATTATTAAAGGCCAAACGAGGGGTAATGAAAGATGTCTCCGTCAAGCGGGTTGTCTTCAATGAAATCACAAAATCTGCCATCCTGAAAGCAATGGATGCGCCAAGAGATATTGACACTCCCCTTGTGGATGCTTATCTGGCACGTCGGGCACTTGATTATCTTGTTGGATTTAATCTGTCTCCGGTATTATGGCGCAAGCTACCCGGATCACGGTCGGCAGGCCGTGTGCAGTCAGTGTCGTTACGCCTCATATGCGACAGGGAGCTGGAAATAGAACAATTCAATGCGGAAGAATATTGGACGGTTGAGGTTAAATTATTTAACGAGGCAAAAAATAATTTTACCGCACAGCTAAATCTTCTGGACGGTGAAAAAATTAAGAAATTCACTTTAACCACTGAAACTGCCGCTGCGGCTGCAAAAAATGCTATCGAAGAAGCCAGCTTTACGATTACTAACGTGGAAAGCAAGCCGGCCAAGAGATACCCGGCCCCGCCCTTCACAACTTCGACCCTGCAACAGGAAGCTGCTCGTAAACTAGGCTTTAATGCCCAACGCACTATGCGCTGCGCTCAGAAATTATACGAAGCAGGCCTGATTACCTACATGAGGACAGATGGCGTCTCCATTGCTCAGGAAGCCATATTTGGCTGCCGTGATGTTATCACCTCGGAATATGGTAATAATTATGTCCCCGTAAAACCTCGCTTTTATAAAACCAAGGCCAAAAATGCCCAAGAGGCCCATGAAGCTGTTCGACCAACTGACTTGAGCCAAACACCTAAAACACTCGCCAGCAGATTAGACGAAGAACAGGGGCGGCTTTATGGACTGATCTGGAAACGGACTGTTGCCAGCCAGATGATGGAAGCCAGTTTTGAACGAACAACGGCTAATATAATGTCAGAGAATGGAAAGACCGGCCTTAGAGCGAACGGGTCTGTGCAAGTATTCGATGGTTTCCTGAAACTATATCAGGAAGGTCACGATGATGAGGAAGCAAATGGTAATGACAAGCGTTTGCCCAAATTAACCACGGGTGAAAATGTCAATCAGGACCAGGTTATTCCAAATCAGCATTTCACCCAGCCGCCGCCACGTTTTACCGAAGCTTCACTTGTCAAAACAATGGAAGAGTTGGGCATTGGTCGCCCGTCAACTTATGCATCAGTCCTGACCGTACTTCGGGACCGTAATTATGTGATTATGGATAAAAACCGCTTTGTCCCTGAAGACAAAGGCCGTCTGGTGACATCATTTCTGCAAAATT
>JAJFIP010000174.1 GCA_021774875.1 Emcibacter sp. | reverse complement strand
GAAAGGCGCGGCCCTCAAATAATTCCATATTGGATATGACAACGGCGTCCAGTTCGGCGGGTGAAATGCCGGCATCAGCCAGTGCGGCGGTAGCAGCCTCACGCACCAGTTCCGGTTGCGATTTATCATCACGCCGCTTGGCGTGGCGGGTCTGGCCCGTTCCTATGATTGCTGCCCGGTTCATGCTCCTGCCCCTTCGAGAATAATAACCGCCTGACCTTGCCCCGCTGGGCCCCAAGTGCCATGAGCGAGAGCTTTACCATCGATGCCTTCAATAGCTTTACTCGCCGTGGCCAATCTGGAAAGACCAGCCACAATCGGGGCATGTCCGGAAAACAGACCGCCTGAAAGCGATAAGTTCGCCTTTTCATCAAGTCCCGCTGCGGCTAAAAATAGCTGCTCCTCGTGAGGATAAAGGCATGAGGGCTCAACCACTTCAAAAGCTGTTGCCGGGTCATCTATCCCGGCCATGGTATAGGCACGATTGCTGGCACGTTTCAGTCCAGACCATGAGCGCAGATCCCGATCTCCCAACCCGTGTGGCTCAAGATCGTGGCCTATGCCGGAAATTCTGGGTCTGCCATCCTTGTTGTCTGTATCTGCCCTGAGTACTACTGCGCAAGCACTGTCGCCCATGGGTGCACACATATCCCGGCGCAGGGGGGATGCCAAAATCGGCGAGGAAAGTATATCATCTTCTGTCAGGGATAGATTATCGGATACCGCATTGATTCGTCGTGCCGCAATTTCTGCCCAGCGTCGCTCCGCTCCCGGATCCCCGGCTGCTATCAATTGCGCCTGTAACCCGGCACAGGTCAGAAAATCTACGCCTAAAGGCTGCAGATATATGGGATCCATTGCCCATTGCATAAGGTCCTGGAACGGTGCCATAGACGTCTTGGCATGAGCAACCACCAGCACGGTATCATAGGCACCAGACCATATCTGACAGGCGGCATGGATAGCAGCACATAGTCCATCGGCGGCAATACGCGTCTCGGGCTTCATCACCGCACCGACGACTTCGGTCACGGCAATATTTGATGCCGTCAGCCCATCAATGATATCAACCGAAGCTGTGACGACACTGTCAATGTCATTATGGTCAATACCAGCATCAGACAATGCAGACTCGACTGCCTCCAGCACCATTTCCGCGATGGATCTGTTATCCTCAGCAACCGGACAGACCTGGCCCGTGCCGGCAATGACAACTGAGCGTTCGCTCATTTGTGATCCCTCCGTTTAGCTAGCCCCTTGTCATTTGCGATAATGGTACGCAAGACTTCGGATGTTCCGGCTCCAATGGTAAAGGCCAGAGAGTCGCGATAAAGCCGCGCCATGCCACATTCTTCCATATGGCTCATGCCGCCATGAATTTGCGCACATTCACGTGCCACCGTAAGTGCGGTTTCTGTTGCGAATAGCTTGGACATGGAAATTTCTGCGTTACAGGGCTCGCCCCTTACATACATATCAATGCCCCGGTACATCAGTGCCTCAGCCGCTTCGATCGAAGTAATCACATCGGCCAGGCGATGTTGCCAGACCTGAAATTCAAGCAATGTCTGGCCGAATGCCTTGCGGTCATGTCCATGCTGGCGTGCCGCTTCCCACATCAGACGCATTTGCGCGCAGGCTATGACAGATAGCACCATCCGTTCGCCCTCGAAGCCCTGCATCAGCGGCTTGAAACCACCGCCTTCCGGCCCCAGCAGGTTGCGGGCGGGCACACGGCAATCATCAAAGAATAATTCCGCAGTATCTGATGAATGGGTACCGATCTTCTTCAGTCGCCTGCGGGTGAGGCCCTTGGTATCAGCAGGTACAACAAGCAGGGACATCCCAGTATATCCATCTTCACCTGTGCGTACACCCGTGGTGATGAAATCCGCGATCGTCCCATTGGTGATAAAAACCTTAGAGCCATTGATGACATAATCATCACCATCTCGTACGGCTCTGGTCCTTATGGCTGCAACATCCGAACCGGCTCCTGGTTCAGTCAAACCCAACGCACCAATGATATTTCCGGCGACGGCATCGCGCAGATATTCGTCCTTCAGATCGTCAGAGCCTGCACGTTCTATAATTTTGGTGGCAAATTCAGCATGTGCCATTGCCGCCACCGGAACCCCGACTGAGCCGCACTGCATCAATTCCTGTACCAGCACCGTCGTATACAAGAAATCGAGGCCACTGCCGCCATACTCTTCGCCCAGACGTATGCCCAAAAACCCAAGGTCGCCCAATTTCTTGAAAAATGAACGGGGAACCTGTCCTTCTGCTTCCCATTCAAGAACGTTGGGGGTGATTTCCTTTTCAACAAAGCTGCGCAGTGAATGGCGAAATTGATCGTGGTCTTCCGTGAAAATTTGTCCCATCTGTCTCTCCTGTGGCTATTTCTGCACTCAGTCTGGGTACTTTCGCCCAGCATGCCAATCCTCACGCGACCCTGAATTCAGCTTTAATTACGTTATAATTAGTAAAACTTTATTGTCAAGTGATACTCAATAACCTAGCATATGACAATAATCGAGGGGCTGCTTCAACTAGGCAAAGTGATTTAGTAGCCAATAGATTGAATGACAGGTACAGCGTTAACATAAGATAAGGAGAGCGAATATGGATTCTGGAATTGCAGTTGTAAAGGCACTGGTTGCGGCCTTTAACAGGAAAGACATCGATAAGATAATGGCTTTCTTCTCAACCGACAGTGTTTATCACAACATGCCCATGGCTCCCGTCAGCGGACTGACTGCAATCCGCCAGGTCATTGAACAATTCATCGACCCTGCCGAAAAGGTTGACTGGCAGATTCTGAACATTGCAAAAACTGGTGACCATGTCATGGCAGAACGGCTTGATCGCTTTATCATACAGGGCAAGACAGTCGAGTTGCCCTGCAATGGTGTCTTTCAGTTAGAAGGCGACAAGATCAAAATATGGCGGGATTATTTCGACGCCGCCACGTGGATGCGCCAAACTGGCAATAGTGGTTGAAGTTTACCTAATTAAGATAGTTTTACTCCAAAGTTGAGTAATACTTGACTCTTGATCGCTACTCGCTATATTGAGTGAAAACATCGCTTAAGGAGGAAATCATGAGCACTAAATTCACGACACGACAAACGGTATCAATGGTTGCGTTAGCAACGGGCTTGGCGACAATTACGCCTTATGCCTTCTCTGCTGCAATGGCTGCAGATGATGACGATGAATTCGCCATCGAGGAGATTACCGTTACCGCACAAAAAAGGTCGCAGAGCCTGCAAAAGGTACCAATTTCGGTAACCGTACTCGGTGCCGAACAGATGCGTAAATCCCGTATTTTCCGTATGGATGAAATCGCTGCACGGACACCGGGCTTCAATGTGACCTTATTCAGTGTCGGTCAGCCCGGCCTTACCATGCGCGGCATCGGCTCCAACGAAGACGGCGCCGGCGGTGATAATTCCGTTGCGGTTTTTCTTGATGGTGTTTATATGGCGCGCGGCGCATCACAGGTTTTTGACTTGTATGATCTGGAGCGCATCGAAGTTCTACGTGGACCGCAGGGCACTCTATACGGCAAAAATGTTGTCGGTGGTGCCATTAATGTGGTCACCAGCAAACCTAGCGATGAACTCGTGCTTCGCGGCGAAGCCTCCGTTGGTAATTTCAAACGTATTGATATCAGAGCCATGGCTTCTGGTCCCCTGAGTGACAGTGTAAACGCAAAATTTGCCTTTAGCTCCCGCGACCGGGACGGACATACTTTTGGCCTGCAACTAGGCGAAGACATGATGGACGAAAATACCAGCAGTATGCGTGGTCAGCTTTTGTTTAAGATTAACGATGCAACCGAATTCATGCTCAGTGCCGATTACACCCGCGACCGTCTGGCTGGCGATGCCCGCATACCAATTACTGGCGCGGCGGGAGCAATTGCCAGTGCCGCAGGTGGTGGTATCGAAAATCCCCGGAATTTTGTCGGCGATGTGACCGGCCTTTCAAATCGTGACCTATGGGGTATTCACGGTAATCTGGATTGGGATACAGGCTACGGACATCTGACATCAATCACTGCTTTCCGGCGCACAGATTTTGACTGGGTCACTGACCCTCTGGGCTTGACAACCAACGACGGCATCGCGCCATTTTTCATTCAGGGCACGCTGAACGGGGACGACAGGTCCACTGAAACATCCAAACAATTCAGTCAGGAAATACGCCTGGCTTCACCCGAAGGCGAAAGCCTGACTTGGGTCGGGGGTCTCTATTACCTGCATGAAGATGCGGTTCGCGTGGAAACCGTCGAGCCGGTTCTTGATCTTTCCACTATTCTTGGTTTTCCTCCGGGCACGGTTCCAAACTTCGCCTCATTGAATATATTTGATCAGGCGAACATCCTCGATAGCTTTGCTGTTTTTGGTGAAGCAACCTACGCCGTGACCGACAAACTCAATATTACCGGTGGACTGCGTTACACCACGGAAAAGAAAGATTTTAGCAATGACAGCACGGCTGGTTTTATCGGCGGACCCGGTAGCACCATAACCGAGTTGTTTGATATTTCAGCAAGTAAAACATGGAACGCGCTTACATGGAAAGTGGGTGTCGATTATACAGCGACCGAAGATGTGCTGTTGTTTGCCAGTGTCACCCGTGGATTCAAGAGTGGTGGCTTTCAGGGCCAGCCTTCTGAGCCAGATTCTGCCGCTACCCCGTTTGACCCTGAATTTGCCATTGACTATGAGTTCGGTGTCAAATCCCAATGGATGGATGACCGGATTCGTCTGAATGTCAGTGGGTTTTTCATTAATTACACAGACCTTCAGGTCGCCCTGTTTGTTTCCACACCAGAAAACCCGGTGGGCAGCTTCAGAACGGCCAATGCAGGTAAAGCCGATATCTGGGGTATTGAGGCAGAATGGACTGTTCTTGCGACACCCTGGCTCGAGTTTTCCGGCAGCTATGGTTATTTGAATACCGAGATTAAGGAATTTGGTTCTAATACTGGCGATGATCTATTAGCCATTGGTGAAAGTCTGGCAACTTCACCAGAACATACGCTTTCTTTCAGTGTTGATATGAGTCAGCCAGTGGGTGATAATGGTCTGGTATCTTTAAATCTGAATTATCGCTATACCAGTGAGACAAATGATGATATTCCAGCATCCCCCATTACTGCTATACCCTCCTATCAGGTTGTAGACGCCCGTCTGACATATGAACTGACCGATCGAAATCTCGAATTTTCGGTCTGGTCGAAAAATTTGTTCGATGAAACCTACCAGCTTCAGAATTTCGATGTTGCGGGTTCCGGTTTCGCCCTGTTTGCACCACCAAGAATGTGGGGCTTTACTGTAAGCTGGACTTATTAATTGGTTACGCCACGCACAAAGAGCCGGGTTCTAATGATCCCGGCTCTTCTGCTGCTCGCGATGTTTATCATGCCGGGAGTAGCCACAGCCGAATCTGAAAATGAAGCACTATGCTCGTCACTGATCAATCAGACCTTTACCGACACAACAATTCTCACAGCAACCGTGGTCGATGGTAACAGTGAGCCACTCCCCGCCGCTGCACTCAGATATGGCAAAAGCCATGCCATGAGCGCCAAGGACAGGCCACCGCTGCCGGAATATTGCCGGGTGCGGGGTTATGTGCTGCCAACCATGAATTTTGAACTGCGGCTACCGGTAAAGGACTGGAACGGAAAATTTTTCATGGCAGGTTGCGGCGGTTTTTGCGGCCAGGTTTCGCCCGATCGGTTGGGATTATCAAACGGCATTAACGTGGCCCTGACCCGCAATTATGCGGTCATTACCACTGATGCCGGTCATTGGGGTGCTCATGCGGCTGATGGCGAATGGGCCTACAACAACCGGGCTGCTGAGCGCGATTGGGGCTGGCGGGTTCTGCCCGCTGTTTCCGGTGCGGCCAAAGAAATCATTCAGGCCTTTTATGGCCGCAAGCAAGAATATTCCTACTTTTCAGGCTGTTCCAACGGCGGACGCATGGGGGCGATGGTAACCCAGCGTTTCCCTGATATATTCGACGGTGTGATCATTGGCGCACCAGCACTTGACTGGCGTACGCTGGCCATGCACGGCGCATGGGCTATTCAATCCAATACCGGCCCCGATGGAAAGCTTATCCTTGGGCTGGACAAGGTTGATATGGTGGCAAAAGCTGTCATGGCTGCCTGCGATGCCAAGGATGGGTTGAAGGACAATCTGATTGCTGATCCTCCCCAATGTAAATTTGACCCTGGCCAACTACAATGTAAGGCTGGCAGTACTAGCGATAGCTGCCTGACCACTAAACAGGTTGGGGTATTGCAAAAGTGGTATGGTGGGCTACCTGATAATCATGGTGTCGACTGGCATTATAATCTGGCTTACGGGTCGGAAGCCTACTGGCCGAAATGGCTGGTTCCGCCAGGTCGCAAGGGTGTCATGGAGTTATATCTGGATAATCTGTTCCGCTATGTATTGTTTGAACAAGATCCCGGTCCGACCTATTCGCTCCATGATTTCGATCTCAATAAATATCCAAAAGAACTCGATTTCATGCGGCCCGTCTATCGTGCCGACAATCCGGATTTGAGCAAGTTCAAGGCAGCGGGTGGCAAGGCCATCATGTGGCAGGGCTGGAGCGATCCCGGCGCATCTCCCGGTGCCACTATCGGGTATTACGAGGATGTGGTTAAGCTGTCCGGTGGCAAAGCAACTGCCGATGATTTTTTCAGGCTCTTTATGGTTCCCGGTGCCGGACATTGTCTGGAAGCACCCCACCAGAGTGCTGAACGCTTCGATCCGATAACGGCAATTGAGTCTTGGGTGGAAAAGGGAGTGGCACCAGATGCCATGATCGCCAAACAGGTTGACGGAGAGGGCGTTACGGTCCGTTCACGACCTTTGTGTCCCCATCCACAGGTTGCCAGATACTCTGGCAAAGGCGATACTGATAAAGCCGAGAATTTTTCCTGCATAACACCTAAATAAAACTTTATCACTATTCAAGCAGTGCAGATCAGTTGATATGGTGTTAATATGTTATCTGGGTTCATTTTAAATGAAATCCGTAGACATATCCTAAGGAAGAAGTATGCGATTTAGCCATTCGAGTGAAATCTGGGCTGATTTTCCGGAGCTTGTTGCTTGTGCAATTTTCACCCAAGGCATCACCAAGGATGTATCTGTGACTTCACGGGTTACGGAATATAATGCCGTAGCAGAGTCCCGCCTGATTGAAAGTTCTGTGGGGGAACTGCCTGAAATACAGGCCTGGCGGCGGACATTCTCAAAAATGGGCCTGAAGCCGACCAAATATCGATGTGCCTCTGAAGCATTACTGCGGCGATTCAATAAAGAAAAATCATTGCCGCAGATACATCCGTTGATTGACCTGTGTAATGCAATATCTCTTGCCTTTGCCATACCGATTGCCGCCTTTGATACCGCACAAATTACGGGTGATATGGAAGTACGTTATGCTGTAGGTGATGAAACTTATCTGACTTTTTCGGGGCAAGTTGAACCCCCCAAAGAGAATGAGGTGATTTTCGCTGATACTGAGAATAAAGCCCATGCCAGACGCTGGACCAATCGGCAAAGCGCATATTCTGCCATACGGGATGAAACCAGCAGTGTTCTCATCGTCGCCGAGGCACTGCACGGTACTGCTTCCGAAGATATTAAAAAAATTGCATCGGTATTGATTAAGGAAATAACGGAAATCTGGCCATGCACCATTAGATCCGAGCAACTCAATCAGCTAGCACCGGAAATTAATTTTGGCACCTGAATTTTATAACCCGCTACTGATCCTCATTTCGCCGTTTATCGGCAGTTTTCTGGGCGTGGTTATCCTGAGACTGCCTTTGGGGGAGAGACTGGTGACTGGCCGTTCAAAATGCCCTGAATGTAGTCATATTCTGGCATTCTGGTATATGATACCGCTCATTTCCTATGTCTTGTGGCGCGGTAAATGTGCCTATTGTGCCAAAAGGATTCCTGCCTTTTACCCGCTAATGGAAATAGCCGCCTTACTTGCAGTTTTATGGGCTGCCCTTGTGACTACGGGTATGGTTTTTGTAATAAGTTGTTTGTTGGGCTGGGCGTTGTTGACGCTTGCCGTTATTGACTGGAGAAATTTTATCCTGCCAGACGCCATTACCTTGCCCCTGATAGTTGGTGGCCTTGGGATGATAGCTTTGTTAAATCCGGACAGACTGGTTTTGCATTTGGTGGGCATGGTGGTGGCGGCAGTTATTTTGGGGGGCTTGAGCTATCTCTATGGCCTCATCCGTCAGCGGGAAGGCCTGGGGCAGGGTGATGTGAAATTATTTGCCGCTGCGGGGGCCTGGGTTGGTATTGATGGCCTTGGCACTATTCTGATCATTTCCACGCTTCTGGCCCTGTTGGCGACCTTTAGTCTTGGGGTAATTGAGAAAAAATCCCCGGATCGCTTCCAGAAAATCCCCTTTGGCAGTTATCTGTCTGTGGGGCTTTGGCTGACATGGTTATACGGTCCATTATCATTGCTCTGAAACGTTTATTTCGCCTTGATTACCGATCCCACATCTTCCCCCTGTAGAGCCGAGAGTAGTTGACCTTTTTTCATGCCGTTGACGATTCTGATTTCATGGGTATGGCGGGCACGTTGCATATATTCCAGCACCACCCGTTCGATGATGAGGTCATCCTGTCCACTGGCCAGAAGATCTTTGGCATTGGCATTTTCAATTAGGGTAGCATCGGGGTCTTTTTTTGGATCTGCGGTATAAAGGCCATCTTCATCCTTGATGTAAATAATGCCTTTAGCCCCGAAAAATTCTGACAAAAGATAAACTCCGGCATCGGTTCGGTTCTGGGGTATGCGGCCAACCATGGGTGATTTTTCCCAGAATTCAAACGGCGGCATACCTGACATGATAGGCAAGCAGCCAGTATTCAGATAAAGCGGCAGTTTCTCAAAATCATCATGATAGGCCATGATTGCCCCTTCATGAGCCATGAGCATTTGCAGCATACGGCCATTCTGAATCGGGATGGAGGCTCCGATTTTTGCCAATGCCCCCGTTGGCATCCCAATATCAAGCCCCATGGCATAGGCATGTCGTGCTCTGGTTCCACCGCCAACACCCAGAATGAACTTGATGCCTTGCTTTTTTGCCTGCAGCAATTCTTCAACGATGGGATAGACAGCAGATTTTCCCCGGTCCATGATACTTTGACCACCTATTTTCAATATCCAGACATCAGGTAGAATTTTTACAGTATTGTCGTCATATTGTTCCTCGCCGGATAGCATGGACGCATTAGTCATGCCGGAGAAAGGGTTTTCCATTCCGGGGGTTGAGATTTTACCCTTGGTATTATTGCTCATATTTTTCCACTCAATCCAGTGTTCTTGATTTGCTGCCCATTAATTTGCTGCCAACATCTTCCCCCGCAAGGGCCCTGCCGAGCTGCTCAGGCTCAAGTCCGTTGATCAGCCTGACTTCCCGTACCAGACGGGATGTTTCAAGGCAGTTGAGTAATTCTTCTTCAAATGGACTATCAGGCAGGGAACGGGACTTCATGTTCTCAACTGTCAGTTCAGGAATCAATGTTGCCGCTTCATTTTTATAGGGATCATCGGTATGTATGCCGTCCACATCCTTAATATAAATCATGCTGGCAGCCCCCATCAATTCAGCCATGAGAAAAAGCCCCACGTCAGAGCCATTTTCAGGCAGGAATCCCTTTTCGGGTGGCGGTTCCCAAATATGATAGGGCGGCTGGCCGATACAGACTGGTATTAGGCCACCATTCAGAAACATGGGCAGATCCTGAAAATGATCTTTGACAAAAGTAATCCCGCCATGGGGGGCGAGCAGAAATTGCAGCATATCGCGGTTCTGTTCTTCAACACCGCCCATAATGCGAGCAAGGCCGCCAACGGGCAGACCCAGATCACGGCCAATAGCATAGGTATGACGTATCCTGGCCCCGCCACCGACACCAAGTACAATTTTGTATTTTTCTTTCAGGCGCACAATCTCATCCACAAGGGGGAACAGGGCCTCTGACCCCCGGTCCATGATGCTCTGGCCGCCAATTGCGATGAAATGCACATCCGGGGCCATACGGCGGATATTGCCTTTTTCTGAGGCGGCGTTGAGAGCGCTGCTGACAAGTGATTCACGCATTAGATCACTCTCTACATGAATACGCCCTTTTGTTTCTCCATTGTTCATATATGATCCTTATTGGTATTTATAACTTGTAAGATAACCAAACTTACGAAAACACTCAAGCCACCAAATATAATTTGAGTGAACATCATTGGCAAATAAAGAATGAAAGCGCCTTCCGGTGCTCCAGCCAGAAGAATAACCAGAAAATTTGCGCTAAAGCGGCCAAACCCCATAATCATCCCGATCAGGCTGAGTTGTATGACCCTGAGCCATCTGGCCCCATTTAATGAAATCATGGGAAAGAGTAGATCGGCAAGCAGGCCGGGGACAGCAAAATGGCTGATCTCAAAAATTCCAAACTTGCCGAAGCCCATCATGACCGAGACAATACCGACGACAAGGCCGGTAATAAATCCGCCAAATCGAAAATGAGTCATGGCGGCGGCAGCCAGAAAAAACGGGATGATGATGATATTCTTGTGACCCGGTGCTACAGGCAGGCCAGGCATGAGCTGGATAAGTTTAAGTCCCATAATGGCCGCAGAAATACCCACGATAATAGTGAGATCATGAAGACGTTTCTTGTCCAGTGCGGGGTATCTTTCCCCCAGATGTTGCGTTGCTTTATCTAGGGAAGCCTGAAAACGGTCGGTTACATAAGTAAAATCCCCCTGTAATATTTGTCGGAAAGATATTTTGACCTTGTTTTTTTTGTTTTTTCCTTTTCCGCCACCATCACTCTTTTTTTGTTGCCCTCCCGTCAGGAGATAGAGCGTACTGTCAATGGCAGTGGCGAGAAGTTCGGGCAGGCCGATTCGGCGCAGTGCTGACGCCATTTCGCCAGTTTTTTCGCTCTTTTGCACCCAGACGCTGGCCCAGACCATAAGAAAAACCCGCAGGCACATCAGCAGGGCTTTTTCTGCGCCAGCCTCATTAATCTCAAGATCAGCAAAGCCTAGGTTGAGAACTGTGGGACTTTCCCCAACGTTGAAAACTGTATAGGACAATAATATCACAATAAAAAAAATAGCAAGACGTCTGAAGGATGCCACAAGGATGGACAGAGACAGGCGCGAATTTATCCATAGTCCAGCCTGAAGAACCGCAATTGATAACAGCATATAAGGCGCAGAAAGAAAAACCAGTATCTGTAAAGCTAAAATCAGATAAACCAGTTTGATTGTGGACCGGGTCGCAGGTTTGATAAAATCTTCCGCCAATATTTTTTCCTCCTTTAACAGACTAACATGGCATTTCCTGATTTGCCAAATTTAAGATTGTTTTCTGTATGCCAGTGGAAAATTTGTTATGATGGCTATCTGGATTAAAGATTAGGACAAGAAAACAGGTGGCTATTCGTCGTCATGGACAAAAATATGGAACCAATGAGGGTTTCACGCTACTGGAACTTCTTGTGGTGCTGAGCATCATCGGGCTGATGAGTTCGGTGGTTTTGGTATCACTGTCCGGCAGCAGGGAAACCCTTGAGATAAAAACTGCCGCCCGAGGTGTGATGATGCAGATGATTGAAAGCCGCTCTCAGGCCATCAGGTCTAGCAGTGAAGTTAGGTTTTTTCTCAATATAACCCAAGGAGAATTCTGGACGGAGGATTCTGCTACTCACCAGAAATTTCCCAAGGGGATGGAAGTGGAAATTTATACGGCAAAAAGTGAACAGGGTGAAAATGATACAGCCGCAATTCGTTTTTTCCCTGATGGTTCTTCGACCGGCGGCTATGTGCGGCTAAGTCAGGGTGAGACCAATTACCGTATTGCTGTGAACTGGCTTACTGGAAAAGTTGTGATGGATCATGAAAAAAAATCAGAATAACCAGGCGACAGGATTTTCTCTGATGGAGGTGCTAGTCGCCTTGACAATTCTGGCCATTTCCCTTGGCCTGATATTGGAAATATTTTCTGGCGGTTTGCGCAGGGTCAATACCGGGGGAAATAATTTCAGAGCCATGCTACAGGCCGAAGCTCTGATGAATGACCTTGGCCATAACCTGCCATTGCGTCAAGGCATCCAGCAGGGCAGCACAGATCAGGGATATGACTGGAAAATTGAAATTAATCCCTATGAGCCGGAAGTGGGGGAGCCGGAAGTGGGGGACGTGGATGTTGCCAGCCCATTAGGTGAATTATATGACATATCTGTCAGAGTCAGTTGGCAGACAGGGTTGCGCGAGCAAGAGGTGACGCTCAATAGTCTGCGCTACATCTTGGGAGAGCCATAATGGGTTTTGTGACTTTGGGGCGGAAACAAGCTGGATTTACCCTCATCGAACTGTTGGTGGTCTTAAGCATTATGGGCGTTCTGATGGTGGTTTTATTCAGTGGGCTGCAGTTTGGCAGCCGGGCCTGGGAACGCAGCAGTGACCAGACTGACAGACTTTCCGACATGCAGGCATTTTACCGGATTTCCAACGACTGGATGAGCCGGATGTATCCCGTGGTTAATGACATTACCGGCGAGAATGAATATGTTTTTTCCGGCACTAGCTCAAGAATCAGATTTGCTGCTTTTATGCCACCCTATCCCTCCCGCGGCGGATTGTATCTGGTGGAATTTGCCATTGAAAGTACCCCTGTGGAAGATGGCGAGAACAGACAACAGCTAATCCTTTATCGCCAGCCCTATGAAGCAGAAGAAGATTTCACAGATAATTTTAATCCTGATAGCAGAACCCTGTTGATAGATCAGTTGGCAACGGGGGCTGCTTTTGGATATTACGGGGGGAGTCAGAACGGGCAGGAAAATGTCTGGTCATCGAGCTGGCAGGGGGTGGACAGTTTTCCTGAACTGATAAGATTTAAATTTTCAGGACAGGGTAGGGAAAGCTGGCCTGACCTGATTGTGCCAGTCAGAGTGAATATGGACGGGACATGTCTGGCACCGGAACCGCTGCCGGTGAGTTTATGCAGAAATGTGGAACCCCCACCTACCTGACATCAATTTTGCGCAAATCACGCATAAGTACCTTGCCAGCCTTCTCATTATTGAGGCTGAGCTTTAAAAAGCCTTTTCGGTTTTTAGTGATAATATAACGGCCACCTCTTTTCTTCAGGTGCGGTGCGGGTACATTAATCCGCTGGCCTTTACAACTGATAAAACTTACCCTGCCGCCGGACCAGCCTTCGGGAAGCAGGTCTATCATTTTAACAATAATAATTGTTTCTTTTTTTCCTTTGTCAATTTCCTGTCTTACGGGCAGAGCCATGACCTCTTCAGGGGTGTGGACCCAGATTTCCTCTCCATCAAGAATGAAGGTCAGCGTAGGGTCGGTTTTGTCTATACATTCTGAAGCTGCCCGGTCCCTACCCATTCTGTTTCCCTTGTTTTTTTTTCTTTTCTGGGCATTGACCGGCATTGAGCAGAGAGCCAGACAGATTAAAAAAATAGTAAATCGTGAAAAAATACCGTGCATATTCTATTCCATTTCCAGCTTTATTCTGTTGATTACCATATAAACTTCATTACCAGGACATATCCAGGATTCATTACTGCCCCGTGTCCCGAGAAGCACATTAATTTCCTGTCCGGCAAGTGAAATTCTGATCATGTTTTTTTCACCACAGATTTCGGCGATTTTTTCAATCTGTCCTTTGAGTAGGGCATCACCGGCATGATGTTCGGGAGCGATACGTAACAAACTGATGTCACGGGCATTGATGACAATCCGGGCAGGAGAGGCTGCCAGTGGTATATGAATGACCTGTCCATCGGGGAGCTTGTATTTACCCGGCCCACATGTCTCCCCTTTGATGAAATTGTCCGGGGCCCAACGGTGCATAATTTCGGGTAAATTTGAAGCAACTTCCGGTAATTTTCCCTGCGCCTGTATTTTGCCATTGTTCAGGCAGATCATATATTGGGTTAGGGCTGCTATTTCTTCAAAATCATGGCTTACATAAAGCATTGGGATGCCGAAATTCTCAGGCAGTTTTTTCAGATAAGGCAGTATATCCTTTTTATGCTGCTCTCCCAGTGCCGCAAGGGGTTCATCCATTAGCATAAGAGAAGGGCTGGTTAGCAATGCACGGCCAATGGCAACCCGCTGTGCCTCACCGCCGGACAGTTTTTCGGGTCTTTTGCCCAGAAGTGGCTTTAGTTCCAGTATTTTCAGAACATCATCAATTTTGATTTTTCGGTCTGGAACCGGTGTCCTCTTATAACCAAAGAGCAAATTTCCCTCAACCTTCAGATGGTCAAACAGTCTGACATCCTGAAAAACCATACCCACCCGTCTTTTATGGGCTGGCAGGAAAATATTGTCCGACTGCCACACACTATCACCCACTCTAATTAGAGCTTGAGAGGGCCTTTCAAGACCGGCAAGACATCGAATAAGTGTGGTTTTTCCCGACCCTGATGGACCAAAAAGTCCTGAAATCCCTCTTGTTGGCAAAGGAAAATGCACATCAAGGTCAAAGCCGGGGTTGTTGAATTTTATGGTGACATCAGATGTGGTCATGTCCTGATCCGCCAGCGATGGTTAATCAGATATACCCCAAGTAGTAACAGCAGTGAAAAAATCAGTAATCCTGCGGATAATTTATGGGCGTAGCTGTAATCGAGCATTTCCACATGGTCATATATGGCGATGGAAATAACCCTTGTTTTCCCCGGTATATTGCCACCAACCATTAGCACAATGCCGAATTCTCCAAGAGTATGGGCAAAACCCAACACCAGTGCCGTGAGGTATCCTTTGGCTGACAGGGGAAGAACCACACTGAAAAAGGCACCAATGGGCCGTGCGCCAAGCGTCCATGCAGATTCCAGTATATGACGACCAAGACCTTCGAAAGCATTTTGTATGGGCTGCACGACGAAGGGCAGCGAGTAGACCATTGATGCTATGACAAGTCCTGTGAAGGAAAAGGTCAGAGTGTCACCGCCCATTCCGATCCAGCTTCTGCCGATAAATCCTTCCGGGCCAAGCAGGACCAGCATATAAAAGCCGATCACTGTAGGTGGCAGAACCAAGGGCAGGGCCACTATGGCCTCGAAAAGTGGTTTGAAGCCATTTTTAGTCTGGGATAACCACCAGGCGAGTGGTGTGGCTATAAAAATCAGCAACAGGGTTGTCAGCCCTGCCAGCTTGAGGCTGAGGAGCAGCGGCGTAAGTCCGGGAATTGAGAAGTCATTCATCTAGGGTCAGAACCTATTAATTTCATTCAATTCTGTCACATCATAAGCCAAAAAAAGTAGAAAACAAGCGCAGGTAATGGTTATTCCATAGGCAATCTTGTTCTTCATATACAATGAATGAAGTTAATGGACCCTGTTCCCAGGGTTTCCATATCCAAGATCTTCAAGGGAGTTACGGGTCATCTCATCGGTGAGAAAAGCCATAAAAGTAGCAGCATTGGCATTTTCTTCTGCTCTTTTTAATATGACAGCCTGCTGTTCAAGTGGGTTGTAATATTCTGCCGGGATTGTCCAGACACATCCGGGTCGCTGTTGTCCCATGCGAAGATATTCTGACCGGGCGACAATACCAAAATCAGCGTTACCCGTATCGACAAACTGATAAGTCTGGGCAATACTTTTGCCAAATACCATACGGGGTTTGATTTTTTCCCACAGTCCCAGAGCCAGCAGGCTTTCCTTTGCCGCTGTGCCATAAGGAGCGGTTTGTGGGTTAGCTATGGCTAAACGACCGGACTGCTTAAGTCTGGCCAGACATTTTTCTGAATCTTTATCAGTTACTACATGCCGATCATTTCCCCAGAGAATAATCTGTCCATATGCATAAGTTATCCGGCTTTCTTTCACAGCATATCCCTTTTCCACCAAAAGCCGGGGGCGTCTTTTATCTGCCGCAAGAAATACACCATAAGGTGCTCCGTTGGAAATTTGTGCATATAAAGTACCGGTGGAGCCGCTGCTGGTAATCAGTTCAATCCCGGTTTCTTGCTTGAAGCGTATTGCCAGTTGTTTCAGGGGAAAAAGAAAATTACTTGCCACTGCCACATGAAGCGTTTGTGGTGCAGTTGTTTCATCAGCCTGCAGTTGTGCCGGGAAAGCGGCTAACAGTATAATCACACCTCGAAAAAAAACACAAGAACACCTAGTCTTTTTTCGCGACATTTTTCTCAACTTCCCTCGCTAATGCTACGGCTCGTTTCATTCTGTCAAGATTGACAAAGCCCTGAATAATCTGGTTTCCGACAATGAAAGTTGGTGTGCCGGATATATTAAGACCCTTGGCAAGTACCTTGTTGCGAAGGACAAGATCTTCTGTTCCAGAATCCTGCATATCTTCTTTAAGCTGCTTGATGTTCAGTCCGATACTTGCTGCATCCTGCATGAGCCTTTTTTCAGTCAGACGTCCCGGAGTAGAGAAAATTTTATCATGAAATTCAAGGTATTTACCCTGTTTATGTGCCGCAATGGCAGCCCTTGTTGCCAATTCGGATACCGGGCCCAGGATGGGGTATTCCTTATAGACAAATCTGATTTTAGGGTCTGACGCGAGCAGGGTTTTGACAACGGGGTAGGCCTTCTTACAGAAGCCGCAGCGATAATCAAAAAATTCAACAATAGTTACTTCAGCATCGTCAACACCATTGTCGAGAGGAACTTCATCTTCATAGAGATCCTTATGTCTGTTTTTAAGCAAATCAGAAGTGGCTTGCAGAGAGCGTGTCTGCTGGCGGATGCGTGATATCTGTAAGGCCTGATTAATAACGCTTGGATTAGCCAGAATGTAATCCTTGATGATTTTATGCAACTTTTGCATGTCAGTTTCTGACAATTTTGCAGTCAGAGACGAACTTGATAAAGGCGCATTTGCCGATGGTATTGCTGTCTTTTCCCCAGTGGTGGTCTGGCAACCATATAGAGAGAAAACCGCCATAGTAATAATAGCATACAATCCTGATAACCTTAGAAAACTCATGAAATAATTCCCTCAAATATTATAATTTCTATCCCATAGTATGCCGGACACAGGCCTTACTGGTCAAGTAAACTAAAATTGACCATTTATATCTTTGCGAATAATATTTGATAGATAGTTGTGAAGATTTCCTAAATATATTACCATTGATTTATCATTCAGCAACGGTGTTTATGGGGCAAAAAGGGTTACTTTGACAAATTCGATCAGCGATACTCTCATGAAAATGGGCCTTCTTGATCAGGAAGGTTATGACCGCGTGCAGGCTGCGACCGATGAACTGGGTCAATCTACTGGTGAGATTCTTATAAAGCTGGAACTGGTGTCCGAACAGAATCTGGCAAAGGCTTTTTCAAAACAATATGACCTGCCGGAAGCCGACAGCGATGACTATCCCGACCAGCCTTTGTTCAATGGAACTCTATCCGGAAATTTTCTGAAATCCTCACGGGTAATGCCGCTTTCCGACGAAGGCGATCATGTGGTGGTCGCTATGGCAGACCCTTCGGACAGTTTTACTATTGAGGCCCTTGAACATGCGCTTGGCAAAGCAGTGCGGATAAAAATTGGCCTGCCACGGGATATAGAGCGGGCTTTTGAAAGAGCTTATGAGGAAGGGGAAGGCTCCCTCAGTGGTATTCTAAAGGATATTGATGTTGATTTTGGTGATGTTACCGATGATGACATAAAAAAGCTCAAGGATATGGCCAGTGAAGCCCCGGTGATCCGGTTGGTTAATCGGATTATCAGCACTGCATTGGAAGAGCGGGCTTCGGACATTCATATTGAACCTTATGAAAATCAATTGGTTATCCGCTACCGTGTTGATGGCGTATTGCGCGAGGTTGACTCGCCGCCTGTGGAGCTGACCCCGGCCATTATTTCACGCATCAAGATTATGGCCAACCTGAATATTGCCGAACGACGATTGACTCAGGATGGCCGGGTCAGTCTTCAAATTCAAGGCAAACCCATAGACTTGAGGGTTTCCATCCTGCCAAGTCTTTACGGCGAAAGCGCGGTTATTCGTATATTGGAAGACAATGCGGTAAAGCTTGAATTTGAAAGCCTGGGCATGGGTAAATTGCTTCATGAGCGTTTTATGGCTGTGATGAGTCAACGTCACGGCATTTTGCTGGTAACCGGCCCGACGGGAAGCGGAAAAACCACAACACTTTATACCGCCCTTAAACTTCTGAATAAACCTGAATGCAAGATTATTACGGTGGAAGACCCTATCGAATATCAGTTGAACGGGATTACCCAGGTGCAGGTTAATGCCAATATTGGCCTTTCTTTTGCCAATGTACTGCGTTCTATCGTTCGTCAGGATCCGGATGTCATTATGATCGGGGAAATGCGCGATCTGGAAACCGCAGAAATTGCCGTGCAATCATCCTTGACAGGTCATGTGGTGCTGTCGACCCTTCATACCAATGATGCCGCCGGGGCGATCACCCGGCTACTTGATATGGGGGTTGAGGATTATCTGCTGACCTCCACCGTAAACGGTGTTGTCGGCCAGCGGCTCGTACGTACTCTTTGTGAGCAATGCCGCGAAGAATACAGCCCGCCGGCATCTTTTAGCAAAAGAATGGGGCTCGATAAACATGTGGAAAATTATCAAAACATCAGGCTTTACAGACCTGTAGGCTGCAAAGCCTGTGGTGGTCAGGGATATGTGGGTCGATTGGGGATATATGAAATTCTGGTGGTTGATGAAAATATCCGCAAGCTCATACTGCAAAAGGCGGCAACAACCGATATTCAGGAAGCAGCCATTGAAGCGGGTATGATTACCATGTTTGAAGACGGTATAGACAAGGCACTTCGGGGGCTGACCACCATTGAAGAAGTTCGCCGCATAACCCGAGAGCATTGATATGAGGGAATATTCATACAAGGCCATAAGTGATACAGGCGAGGTTCTGACGGGAAAGATCAAAGGAAGAACCCGCGCTGAAGTGATCAGCAAGCTTCAGGATAAAGGCTGGCTTCCGGTCACAGCAGAACAGGCAGACCAGATAAAGCAAGCAGGACGTAAGGGCGGCATGTTTTCCGGTCTTCCTTTTTTGAAAAAATCTCCCGGGATGCGGGAAATAACGAATATGACCCGCGAGCTTGCCAATATGATCGGGGCGGGAGTTTCGCTGGAACGTTCTCTTGAAATATTAACCGATATTTCCGAAATGCCGGAAATGTCAGATCTTGTGGCCCGCCTCCTGAAATCCATTCGGTCAGGAAAACTATTTTCCGAGGCCCTGGAAGCCCAGGGTGCTCCCTTTACGCCACTTTATGTAAGTCTGGTGCGTGCCGGTGAAGTGGGTGGCGCATTGGGTGATGTGTTGGATCATCTGGCAGAATATATGGTTCGGATGCAGACCATGCGATCCAATATTATTGGGGCTTTAACCTATCCGGCCATCTTGCTGCTGGTATCTTTCGTCTCGCTTTTCATGTTGCTTTTGTTTGTCATACCGCAATTTGAAAATCTTTTCAGGGGGGCAATGGATACTATTCCAGTCGCTACCCGTATTGTGATTGATGTTTCACAATGGCTTGGCAATAACTGGGGAGTGGCACTTATACTTATACTGGGCGCCGGGGTTTTTCTGCCGAAATTGCTTAAAATTAATAAATTTGCCCGGCAGGTGGACCGAACGCTTCTGGCAAGTCCGCTTTTTGGCGACCTGATACGCAAGATGGAGGCGGCGCGTTTTTGCCGCACATTGTCTATTCTCTTGCATAATGGCGTGCCCATGTTATCGGCGTTACACAATGTTCAGGGCATATTGATCAATCGGGTTATGGCACAGGTTGTATCCCGGATACCGGAAAGTCTAAGGGCTGGAGAAAGCCTTTCTGCCCCTCTGATTGAGGACGGTAATTTTCCACGTCTTGCGGTTCATATGATCCGGGTAGGGGAAGAATCTGGACGGCTGAATCAGATACTTGCCGATGTAGCAGCCATTTATGATGAAGAAGTTGAACGAAGCATCAAACGGTTGCTGGCCATTCTTGAACCGCTGTTGATTTTTATCTTTGGAATACTCATTGGAGGAATTATCATATCGATTCTTGTCGGAATAATGAGCGTTAATCAGCTTGCATTATAAAAGAGGGATACATGAAATATTTAAAGCGGAAAAGCAGGGAAGACGGATTTACTCTGGTCGAGCTTTTGGTGGTGATGGTCATTCTGGGGTTGCTGGTTGGCATTGTCGGCCCAAGGGTGATTAATTACCTGTCCACGGCTAAAACAGATACATCCAGACTGCAAATTTCCCAGATGGGAGCGGCCCTTGATCTATTCATGATTGATGTGGGCAGATACCCAAATCAGAGTGAAGGGCTTGAGGCGCTGGTTGTAGAACCATCGGGTGTAGATTTCTGGAATGGGCCTTATCTGAGTAGTGATACAGTCCCCCTAGACCCTTGGGGCAATGAATATGGCTATAATATTCCTGGGGACACAAAACCCTTTGATCTCTATTCCCTCGGTGCTGACGGGACGGAAGGTGGCGAAGATGAAAATAGCGATGTTCATAATTAGCGCATGTCTGATCTGAAAAAACAGGGTTTTGCACTGGTATTGGTGGTTTGGGTATTAGCCTTGCTGTCCCTGATGGTGATAGGATTTTCAGGGCAAGTGCGCACCGGAAGTAGTATGTTATCAACGGCTACGGGACAATATAAGGTCAAAGCCCTGTCCGAAGCCGCCCTTCAGCGGGGAATTCATGCTCTGTTTAATCCGGGGCAGACACAGAGCTGGAAACTGGACGGGCAGGAATATGAATTTGCCTACGCTGGGGCGCAGTTGTTTTTTTCCATTCAGTCCGAAGGCGGAAAAATTGATCTCAACAGCGCGTCCGATGAATTGCTTATGGGGTTATTTCAAACTATTGTTCAGGATAGGGATGACATCACAGCAGAAGAACTGCTGGATCAGTTGCGCGACTGGCAGGATGAGGACGACCTGTCACGGTTACAGGGGGCGGAATTCAACGATTATGAATTGGATAAGGCGGGTTATGGGCCATCAAACATGCCGCTCAGGTCAGTTTTGGAATTTCAGCAGCTTCTTGGCGTAGATCAGGAAATTTCCAAACTTATCTTACCTTCTGTGACAGTTTATTCCTATAAAACGACTATCAATCCGAATTTTGCCGGGGAAGGGGCATTACGGGCGTTGCCGGGGGTTAGGCAGGGGGAGGTGGATGAATTTCTTGAATCCCGGGAAAGGGAACCTCTGAGTGGTTCAGGGGAAGAACTTCCCACTCTGGCCGGGGTGACAGATTATACTGATAAAGATACTGTAACAGTCTATACCCTGATGGGCCGTGCGGTTATGCCATCCGGGCAAAGCTATGAAAGCAGGCTCGTAATCTGGCTGGGGGAAGACGACCGGAAAAGCCCGCCACCGGGTCAGTTACCCTACTGGATTTTGGAGGTGAGGTAACGGGTTAGCATTTTATTATGTCAGAAAATTAATAATAATGTATGCTGAGATTCCATTAGGGCAAAATAATCAGATGAGAGTTGATGAAAGACAGATATAATAATCTGCTAAAGAAGATTCTGGCCCCACCAACTCATTTTTGGGTCTGGTGGACGGGTGAGCTACAGGAAATCTGGCAGGAACTGATTGCTGGCAGAAACCGGGCAGAGGCAGATATTCTGCATTTCAGTCTTGTGGGAGACATGTTGCATCTTTCAACCCGGGAAGGGCAGAAATGGAAGGAACAGAAGCAGATTTCCCTGGCTGATGAAAATAAATCTTCTAATGAAATCAAAGATTTTCTAGCGTCCGTGACCCCCAGGGTCAGGTGGCGGACTATAGTACGATTGCCCCGGGAATATTGCCTTGCAAAACCCATGAGGCTACCGCGCGCTGCTCTTGGCGACATTGGGGAAATTTTGGTTAATCAGATAGACAGGCTCGTTCCTTATCCTGCTGATCAGGTATATTTTGACTATCAGCTGAATCCTGAAGAATATACCACTGAAAAAATAAATCTGGATATATTCATTGTCCCCAAAGTCAAGTGTGATGGGTTTCTGGGACTTCTGAGGCTGAGCGGAGTAGAAGTGGACTGTCTGGAAATCAGCGATGTTTCTGCGCGACCTTTTGAAGAAATAAATCTGCCCGGCGCGAAAGTGGCACGTCGGCAGGAAATGCGCTGGCCTGTGCAAGGGTGGCTGACAGCTGCTGCTATTTGTCTTCTGGCCGTTTTGCCCACGGCGTATAACCACTATCAAATTTCGGGGTTGGAGCAAAATATTGGTGACAGCAAATTTCAGGCGCGCTCTTCTGTACAATTGAAACGGGATTATGAAAGCCTCAAAAAAGATGTCCATTATCTGGTCGACAAGAAAAATAGCAGCCCGCTTGCTATTCAGCTGGTAAGTGAAATTTCGGCACTGCTCGCGGATGATACCTGGCTTGAACAACTCACTGTAACGAAAGATGGTATCCAGATTTTTGGATATTCGGCAACTGCCTCCGGGGTGCTTGAAGATCTGGAAACTTCGCCATTATTTGACAATGTCCATTTCATTTCTGCAGTAGTCCAGCAAAAAGACAAGAATGTTGAAAGATTTCAGGTGGCAGCGGATGTGAATATGCCCTCACAAAATGCACCAGTAACAGAGGAGGGGGGGAAATGACAAATATTCTTGAACAGAATTTAATGGAAAGCCGTACTTTCCGGCGTATTCTGGCGGTTGGGCTTTTGTCTGTTGTCGCGGGGGGGATTGTCTGGATTTTTCTGACACTTTATCTCAGCAGTAATGAGCGGCTGGCAAATCTTGAAAATGCACAGGCCAGTTATACGCAGGCTATTGGCAGTGAGGGAGTATTGCGTCAGCGTCTGGAAGAACTTCAGGGCGCAGCTCTGGAATCCGTTGCTCTTCTGTCAGGAGACAGTGTTGCCCTTGTGGGTGCCCAGTTGCAGACGCGACTGAAACAGATAGTCGGTAATGCAGGCGGGCGTCTGGAAACGACACAGATGATGCCATCGGCTAATGAGCAGTCACTGGAGAAAATTTCCATGCGGGCGAGTATGACTGTGAACACCATAAACCTGCAAAAAATACTTTACGTTATTGAAACCCAGCGTCCTTACCTCTTTATTGAAGAGGTGGACATAAAGGCTCTTTCACAACGCCGCGCTGCGGAAAATAATCAGGCAGAGTCATTGAAAGTCACCATTTCTTTTTTCGGTTATCGCAAAGTGGGAGAAACATCATGAATAGACAGATACTTTTTTTCTGTCTCCTGATGCAATTCTGCTTTACCGCAGTAACAGTTGGTGCGATTGAGGAAAATGAGCAACAGTCTGAGAACAGATTTCCTGAATTTATGGCCCCTCCCTTTGAAAAGTTTTCGGCTATGGTTCAGAGGCCGCTGTTTCTCAGCAGCCGACGTCCCGTAAGCCTGATTAAACCAGCCCCTATCCGGCGTCCTACCCAAAAAAAAGCATTAGTGGAGAAAAAAATAAATTTATCACTTTCCGGAGTGATTAATGACGGGGTGGAATATATTGCCCTTGTGCGAAAAGGGAATAATGGTGATCTGGTGCAACTTAAAAAACAGCAAACCATAGACGGGTGGCGACTGGTGCAGATCAAGCCTGAGGAAATTACTCTCAATAAAGGGGCAAATTTCACTACGGTTCGTTTACGGGATAATAAACCCACGATTACAGATAAAAGAAAAGCCCAGCGCGCTTCTAAAATCAGGGCGGAAAAACTCAGAAAAGCCCGTTTGAAGCGCAGTAAGAATAAAACATCACGGCGATCAGTTAACCGGAAAAAATAGCTTAAAAGTCATATTATTTGATAGCTTACGGGTAAATTTTTTCACAAGTATATTGAGTTATTGGCCAAACAGGTACACAATATGTACCATAAACAGGATTCAATTCGAAAAAATAAGGGGTCGGAAAATGAGAAAAAACTGGTTTTGTCTCAATAGAGGCGTGATATTATTTGCGCCATTATTATTGTTATCCTGTTCACCTCTGATCAATGAACCGACCCGCCCACAAAGCCAGATATCCAGGATTTCTCATGACGCAGAAAGATCATCAACAACCAGCAAATCATCACGTTCAGAGCAAGAAACAGTTACAGCATCCAACGATGACACGGAACCAGGGGAGCAAAGTAACGTATTTCCTGGAACAGGAAAATTTCTTGCCTCAGCTAAAAAAGTCACCAAGCAGATTGAGGTATTGGGAAGCAATATAGTCCTGAATTTTGAGAATGCCGAATTGCGCGATGTGGTTGAGGTCATTCTGGGCCAGACCTTGAAAGTAAGTTATTTATATGACCCAAGCGTAGAAGGAACTGTCAGCCTGAAGACTACAGGTCCACTGCCGGGAAATATCATACTGGAAATACTTGAAACCATGCTGCGCATGAATAATGCCGCACTGGTGATTGACGAAAATTTATATAAAATCGTTCCGGTCAGTGAGGTTATCAAAGGAAATCTTGTGCCGGAAATAGCCGAGGGCGGTGAGAGTATTCCGCCGGGATTCTCCGTGCGTCTGATTCCGCTGGAATATATTTCCGCACTTCAGATGGACAAACTTCTGGAACCTTTTTTGCCTCAGGAATCAGTTGTCAGAGTGGATGTAGACCGGAATATTCTTGTATTGGCTGCTGCTGGATATGAAATGACCAGACTGCTTGAAACAGTTGAGTTATTTGACGTGGACTGGCTCAAGGGCAAGTCTGTGGGTATATTCCGTCTGACATCGGTAAATGCAGAAACTATCGTTGAAGAACTAACCACCATCTTTGGCAATGGTACGGATGGTCCGCTTGAAGGTGTTATTCGTTTTGTGACCGTAAACCGACTTAACGGGGTGCTTGTTATGACCACACGTCCCGATTATCTGGAACGGGCAGAAATGTGGATTAATCGGCTAGACAGGGGTAGTGAGTCCGGACAAAATTTATATGTCTATTCGTTGCAGCACGGAAAAGCTTCTGATCTTGCAAGTATTCTGACAGAGCTATTTTCTGACCGACGCTCAAAACGCGATGGTGCCACCGGACAGGTTGCGCCAGGACGGCAGTCAGTGAGTTTGAGTTCTGCTGATAGCAGTGGCACTCCAGCCACTGGCAGGGCAAGAAATAATCAGAACAGTGCCAATAATGTGCCTAATGCTGCCAGTCGCCAAACCACCCGTCCCAGCCTGGCAACTTCGGGTAATAAGGGCGATGCGCTTTCCTTTTCACCAAACGCAGATATCAGGATCATTGCCGATGATGTTAATAATGCGCTGCTGATATTATCCAGTGAGCAGGATTACCGCATGGTCAAAGCGGCCCTCAGAAAACTGGATATTGTACCGCTACAGGTGTTAATCGAAGCAACAATTGCTGAAGTTACTTTGACCGATGAATTACGCTTTGGATTGCAATGGCTGTTTAATACAGGCAGCCTGGGTGACGGTCTGGATGGAACTGTCAGATTGACCAATGGCAGTGATGGCTCACTGTCAGCAACTTTTCCGGGTTTTGCCGGCACGATCACCAACGCTGCAGGCGGCATTCGCGGTGTACTGGATGCTTTGGAAGGGGTTACAACAGTTAATGTCATATCCTCTCCTCATCTGATGGTGCTGGATAACCATACCGCAGAACTGAAAGTGGGGGATGAAGTTCCTGTTGTAACCCAACAGCAACAAAGCACTATTAACAACAGCTCAAATCTTGTTAATACTGTGCAGTTTCGTGATACCGGTGTAATTTTACGGGTCACCCCTCGTGTCAGTGCCAGCGGCACAATAAACATGGAAATTGAGCAGGAAGTCAGTAATGTTGTTCAGGCCATAGACAGTGGCCAGCTGACCCCGACTATATCCCAGCGCAAGGTTAAAAGTGCCATCGTAGCCCAATCCGGGGAAACGATTGTTCTGGGTGGCCTGATTTCAGAAGAGGAAACCCGAACTAATGCAGGGTTGCCCGTATTGTCACGAATTCCCATTTTGGGCTATGCCTTTAGCCGTACCGAAAAGTCTATGGTGCGAAAAGAACTTCTGGTCCTGATCACGCCAAAAGTAGTCCGCAATGCCGCCGAAGCCAGACGTGTTACCCGTGAACTACGTGATCGGCTTCAAGGGCTTAGGGTTCTGGATGGTAGAATTATGCAGCCTGAGATAGAAGATAATTCTGGCGAATAAACCGTTAAGAGTCGGAATATTTTACACATTAGAATAATAGGCATATTTCCTCTAATGCTATGTTCTTAATATATTATATCCACTTATCGGTTGCATTATTCCCAAATAAGACCGTTCTGAGCGCATAAACTGTCGGATTTCTTTACATGTTTAAGCTTTTTGTCTTACCCCTAAATTATAAGTGTTTGATATTTAAAAGCTTTACTAATCTGGCATATATATTGCTTACCTACGTTATTGTATTTGTCAAGAATCCACATATAGGTTTGGATTCGGGTTGAGTTACTCAGCGTATAATATTCCTGCTGGGGTCCAAAGGAGTTAAATTTATGAATAACAACAAAACTATTTTAGCCATGTTTCTGGCTACATGCCTTGGCGTATTTTCTACGTCAGCAAGCGCAACGGTAGTTGATATTGATCTCAACGATTTTTTTGCTGATTTATCAGTAGTCGTAGAAGCCGATGGCTCGTCCGCCAAAATATCTGAGGATGCTTGCTGTGCATCTGTAATCCTTTCCAACGACCCCAGTTTTTTTGATCCAAATGTTATCATTCCATCTGCTGGCGCGTTGTTGAAATTTGATTATGATTTTACTGAGGGCACTGATAACGATGACGAGTTTTTTGCCGCTGTACTGGATGGTTCAGGTCTTTCCATTTTAGGTTTTGAATTAACCTTGGATGCAACGACGAATGGGTCTATCAGTTGGGATATTTCTTCTTTGGTGGGACCACTCGGGCTACATTTTCAACTTGACTCCTTTGAAAATCCTTTCGATTCGTCTATTCATCTGGCTTCAATGGTAACCGTTAGTAACGTAAGAATTGAAACTCCTGATGTGCCAATACCGCCAGTAACCGGGCTGATGTTTTTGAGCTTAGTATGGTTGAATATCGCCCGGAGGAGTCGTAAGGTTAATAAATTATTAAATAAGTAAACTAAATTCTTTTTACAAGTGGGTAGAGGAGAAGGAAGAGACAATTACTCTTTTTAAATATTATAAGACCAATGAAGTAAGTGTGTAATTTCTGTAAATTTTTTTAGGTCTTCAAGTATTCTTGCTCCTTTGTGTGGTGCGGGTTGGCCGCGCCGCATTTGCACGTTTTGACGTATGATGACAAGGGGAGTACCTGATGGAGATATTCAAGCTAAATTTCAGCGCAATACTTTGTGGTTTTGCGCTTTGGCTTGGTGGGATGGTGACGCCGGTTGCGGCAGCGACGATCGACCTGGATACAGTTGATCGTGCCGATGGCACAAAAATTTCCATATTATTATCCCGACCGGTTACCGACCGCGTAACGCGTAATTCAAAGGTTCGCGCCACTCTGACAAATATTTCTGCGGGCACTATTGTCGGCCCTATTCATGTGGTCATTGACCAGCTTTCCCCCACTTCAGCCATAGTTATAGGTGCTGGAGATATTTCCACGACCGGAAAATCTATATACACCATCCCGTCAACTGAACTCGCCCCGGGTGGCGTGGCAACGGTAGATATGGAGTTTGCCAATATCGGACGTAACGTGCTGGTTATTGGCGCACAGGTTTATATCCAGCCGCCGGCTCAGGCACCGCCGCCTGCACCAGTGGTTACCATCCAGTCCCCTCTTGACGGGGCATTGTTTGACGCGGGTCCGATTACAGTCACCGGGTCGCTGGACAGAGAAGCCACAGTTAGTGTGAATGGGGTTGAAGCGACGGTCACTGACCTCGCTTTTTCTGTTTCTGTGCCATTATCCGAAGGCAGTAATGCCATTACCGCAACCGCCACCAATGCCGGTGGTGAAGGACAGGACGCTATCAATGTAATTCTGGATACAACCCCGCCCACTATCAGTATTGGCAGCCCAGCGAATCTTGCCGTTCTGAATTCAACAACCTTAACGGTTACAGGGCCTGTATCGGGTGCCGATTCTGTTACGGTCAATGGTGTTTCTGCCGCAATTAATAGCGGTTCGTTTTCTGCCAATATAACACTGGTTGAAGGTGCCAATAGTATAACGGCGACAGCGGTTGATGCGGCTGGCAACAGCGCCTCTGACAGTATTGATGTTACGGTTGAGCTAGCGGGCAGTGTGATACTGGGCATTAATATTTCAAGTCCTGCTGAGGGTGCGGAAGTGAGCAATAGTCCCGTTACGGTTACAGGAATCGCCAGTCCGGCTACTGTGACTGTCAAAGTGAACGGTCTGAGCGCCCCTGTCGCCAGTGATGGCAGTTTTTCCATTGGCGTGCCGTTGACAGTGGGTAGTAATGCCATTACAGCTGTAGCCAGCCGTGCGGGATCGGATCCGGCATCTGATACTGTTAACGTAACGCTACTAGCATCTGGTGATGTGACTTCTCCGGTAGTGGTTATCACAAATCCATTGACCGGGGCCGATTTCACTTTCTCCCCGATCCCGGTTACAGGTACAGTGGATGACAATACGGCAGAGGTCACCGTTAATGGTGTTAATGCCCTGGTAGTGAACGGGACATTTTCCGCAACGGTACCTTTGATTGAAGGGGCTAATCAACTTGCGGCCACAGCCACCGATCCGGCAGATAATGTGGGCACAGATCTCATATCGGTCAATCTTAATACCGAAGGTGTGGATGATACCGAACCACCTGAAGCAACCATAGAAAGTCCAAGCAATAATGCAGTGGTGACAAGTTCACCCATTACCGTCACCGGTTTTATCAATGATGGTCTGGCCGTGGCAACCCTTAACGGGGTTTCTGTACCTTCTGGCGATTTCGAGCTGGAAGTTGCTCTTGTAGAGGGTCAAAATCTATTGACCCTGACTGCCACCGACCCGGCAGGCAACACAACCAACACAAGTATTGTAGTGACCCTGAATACTTCCGGGGTCGATGATATTCCTCCTGTGGTGGAGATCACGGACCCACTTGATAATGATATTGTTCAGACGCCATCTCTTGCGGTGCAGGGGACAGTTAATGATGATACGGCCACAGTTGTGGTCAATGGCGTAGAAGCTGTGCGCGGTGCAGGTGATAGCTGGGCGACGAATGTTCCACTGAGCGAAGGTGCCAATCTGGTTACTGCCGTGGCAACGGATACGGCAGGCAATACCAGCACCGATGATATTTCGGTCACACTGGATACCATTGCGCCGGTTGTTAATATATTAAGCCCAGCTGATGGCAGTGACACAGAATCCGGCAGCATTACGGTCAGTGGTACCGTGGATGATGACAGCGCAGTTGTTGTTGTCAATGGGGTAACGGCGGTGGTGTCAGCTGGAACATTTAGCGCCGAAAATGTAAATCTTTCTCCCGGAGAGAACTTCCTTAATGCCAGGGCTACAGATGCTGTTGGCAATGAGGGCCGCGACAGCACTTCTGTTAATTTGATTGGGGGAAGTAGCGGTGACTTAGGTGACCCGCTTGCAATTAATATTACCTCGCCCGGAACTTTGGCTCTGGTAAGGGTGCCGATGGTCGATATTGAAGGCACCGTTGATGAGTTAGCGGAAAAAGTTATCGTCAATGGTGTTGAGGCAGTGATCAATGGCACAACTTATTCTGCGGCTGATGTGCCTCTGCGCGAAGGACAAAATCTGATAGCAGCTATTGCCACCTCTGTAACGGAGAACAGGCAGGGAACCAGTACCATACAACTCTCGCTTGATACCACACCGCCGATTGTCAGAATCAATGCTCCTCCTGATGGGGCAAAACTGACCAGCACCCAGACCACAGTTGTAGGAATTGTCAATGATCTTGTCGGCGGGCCGGTGAATGAAGAAAAAATATCCGTTGAAATAAACGGGCGCACAGCGACGGTTCTGAACGGCAGTTTTGAGGTGCGGGATTTGCTTCTGGTACGCGGTATAAATACTTTGCGTGCTGTCGCACGGGATATTGCCGGTAATGAGAGTTTTCATGAAATTCAGGTTGAAGTTCTGGATGCAACTGGTCAGCAACGTATTGTTATGGTTTCCGGTAATAACCAAACAGGTTTAAGCAGCAGCGAATTGCCTAAACCGCTTGTTGTTGAATTGCAGGATGCGGATGGTCGGGTTCTACCGGACCGGATTGTGAACTTCAGTGTGGTCAGAAGCGATGGCGTTCTGAGTGCATTGCCACAAGAAGGAGAACAGATTGTCCAGGTCGTAACTGACGAGTTTGGTCAAGCCAGTGCTCTCTTCACACTGGGTACCCGTACCGGGGCCGGAAATAATCAGGTAGCGGTTTCATCACAGGGTTTTGTGGGCGATGTTATTTTCTGTGAATCCTCCCTGCCGGGTGATCCGGTGAATATTGTTGCCACAATGGGCAATAATCAGCGCGGTGTAGGGGGCCAACCACTTCCGGTTCCGTTCCAGGTATTGGTAACAGATATGTTTGGTAACCCTGTGGCTGAAACAGATGTTGAATTTTCCGTCATAGAAGGATCAGGATCTTTTGCCGGGGAATTGGCTGTGAGTTTGCCTACTGATCTTGACGGCAAGGCTTCCATCCTGTTCACCCCGGGCGAGCAGAGCGGGGTAAACAACAATCTTGCTGTGGCTAATATTGCTGGTTTGGTTGAGCCGGTAGTGAATTTCCTGTCATCTTCTGTCTTTGCTGATTTAGCTGCGGCGGAAAATACCAGCTTTAGTGGTGTGGTTCTGGATATGGGCGAGGTACCGATTCCGGGCACAACAGTCCAGATTATTGGCGAGCCGGGTCTGGTGACTACTACCGATGAAGATGGCCGTTTCATTATTACTGGTGTGCCTGTGGGTGTCATCCATCTTCTGGTGGATGGCAGTACCAGCCCACGTCAGGAGGCAGAAGAAATTCTATTTACCTTCCTTGCGTTTATGGCCACGACCATTTCAGGTCAAGATAATACCATCGGTATGCCCATACAAATTCCGGCTATTGATCAGGAAAGTGCTAAAATAGTTGGTGGCGATGAGGATGTCGTATTGACCATGAAGGGGGTTTCGGGGGTAGAATATACCGTATTTGCCAATTCGGCGTCCTTGCCCAATGGTGATAAATATGTCGGGCCACTGATGTTGACCCAAATTCCGGCTGACCGTGTTCCTATGCCGCCACCTGATGGGTCAGCACCCACTCTTTTCTCCACCCTGCAGCCGGCAAATATTCATTTTGACCCACCTGTTCGCATGCAATTGCCTAATGTGGAAGGACTGTCTCCGGGGCAGGTGATTGAAATTTTCAGCTTTGACCATGATCTGGAAGAATTTATTTCTGTCGGGCCGGGTACTGTGACAGCCGATGGTGCCTTTCTGGTGTCTGATCCCGGTTTTGGTATTGTCAAATCGGGCTGGCATGGGGCGTCACCACCACCACCACCACCGATCTGCAAGGTATTATGTGACGACAAAAATGAATGTACGAGGGACGGAAAACTGCCCAGCCCAGCTTGCGGTTGTACCCATGAGAACCTCGGTACTACGGACCCGGATAACCAAATAAACTGTGGCGGGTCACCCGGTAAGAACAGTTGTACCGATAACGGTTTCTGTTTTAATGGTACTTGTATTGGCGATGACAAACCTGATGGCACGTCATGTGATGATGGCCTCAAATGTTTTGAAAAAAGCACATGTTCATCTGGCGTATGCACAAAAGGTGAGCCGAAAGATGTTTCTCAGCCCATACCGACCAAAATTACTTTTGATATGCAGAGACTTAGACAGTTACTTACGGCAGTAGAGAAGGTGTCAGCAGTTGTAGGTGTTGCCAAAGCTCCACCTCCACCTGCCATCAATTTTGAAATTGAACGGACTAATGAGTGCTGTGAACAAAAAGACGGTGCCACAACTCGGGAAACTAAACTTTCCGGAACCATGGTGCTCAAGAAGTGGGAATTTGGACCAATCCCTCTGGGAGCACCACCGTGGGTATTTAATTATGATATTCCGGGTACTGACATCACTATAGCGGCCGGTGCCTTCGTGAACTTTGGCATAGGTCTGAGTGTTGGCTTGAGCCGTACCAGCAATGAATGTGTGGATCAGGTCTGCTGGGCAGGTACGGCTAAACTTACCGCTGAAATTGGACTTGAGTTAAAGGTAGAGGTTGATAACCCATTTACAACCTCACCATGCGAACGGGATAGGTTCGATTCAGATGGTATAAAATTGCCCGATCCTGAAATCGTCGACTGTGCTTTGCTTCTGATATCTGGAGAAGCAAAAACAGGCCTTTCCGGAATAGGTACCGTGGATTGTGTGAAGCTTGCATTGGAGTTGCGACATGAAGGCTTCTCGATTGAGCTTAAATTCATCCTGTTTGAAGGATCTATCATCCCTTCATTCACTCAGGTTTGGTCCCCATTGCCCGCACAAACACTTGGGACAACTTTTGTTGCCTTGCCGCAGTAATTAAGGAGCTATGTATTGAAGCATTATAAGTATATAACCGCGGTCGTGATTGGACTGATATTGGGCTTGTTAGGCCCAATATTTGTGGTCAATGCCGACGCGGCTCAGCTAAAGAATGAGCCAGAGCCGCCGAAAGGGGAAGAGTTGGTTTTTCCCCCAGACAATTATGTACCCAAGACGCTTGATTCCAGAGTTATTGCAACTCCACGCTATCCCATGTCAGAACCTGTCCCAAAGCTGATAACGATGGTGGAGCATTATTTTTATGATGAATCCAAATATAGTCCTCCCCTGATCTTGTCCCGCATTCCGGAAGGATTGAGCGATACCAGTTCACCAGAAAGGGCCATGCTCTCCAGAACCGCGGCACTTATTAACGGTGATTATGATCTTTATTTGAGTTATTGGGATGAAGAAAGTCGACTTATCACTGAAAAAGAATTCAAGCACCAGAAAATTACCCGTGAAAGTATGGTGGGCAACTGGGTGGGAACACTCCGTCAGGTCGATATGGTTATGTTGCGGCGGATTGATGTCAGCGGGTATGTGGTCCTTTTATACGATTTTCAGCAAAAGACCGGGAAGAGAGAAAAACTAGGTTTAAAATTTCCGGTGACGTTTAAAAAAACAGATAGGAGCTGGCTTGCTTCGCAAGCGTTGCGCGAAGATGATCTTTTGGGTGCTGCGCCCTGGACTTCCGGGCAAGATGTAATGGAAAAAACGGTGCGCTAATGAACAGGCTAGATGGACATATGACCAGAATAGAATGGAAAAATATTACTTTGACTGGCAGCATAATTGCCATCTTGTTTTGGATTTTCCTGAGTCTTGAAATGGCAATGGCTGCCTCTACGTCTGAGGATGAAAAATTCACATGGCCTTCCTTTGCCCGCTCTACACCTCTGAAAAAAGAATTTACCGCCGTCAAACATTATAATTTCACAATTAGAAATTTCAGTCCGGCCGTGGTTGTTGAGCAGCTTGCAGAACCTATTCTGTTTGAAGAGCTATTATTCCCTGAACAGGTCGTCAGGAGCCATATTTCTGCTATGCGCGCGGGTGATTATGACTGGTGGCTCTCCACGATGGATGAGCAACTCAGGGAAATGATGAAGACTGCGGACATAGAAAAGGATTTTGTCGAAAAACGTAAAGCACAGTGGGTTGCACTCCTACAGGACACCAATGTGACTATGGAGCAGTGGATTGAAACAGGACGCTACCTGATTATTACTGTCCGACTTCATTCAGAAGACAACCCCCAAATACCAAAAGAGGGGTTAGAAATTCCCATTGTCATGAGTGTTCGGGAAGGAACCTGGCTCGTGACGGCAAGATTAAAGATAGATGATCCGGTCTATCAAAATTTCAATAGCCCGGAATTAGTGGAGAAAGACAGTATCGTTATAGAGCGAACAATAAGGTAGGTGCTATTTAATAGCAAGAATGGTTGATATGTCATGAAGTGGAAATATGCGAAGGAAATGACTTCAAAGTCTGAAAACAGGAAGTATTCTTTGTTTTCGAGAATCATGCTGGGAATATTGTCCGGTCTGATCTGGACTTCTATGGTAATGACATCTTCTGCACAGGAACTTAACCAGAATTGTACGGCGTCTTTGGGTAATCAGACCATTCAAATCAATCCGGATGGAACTTTTGCCCTGTCAAACGTCCCTTCTGCGGCTGGACTACAGAGGGTACGTATCGTTTGTAAGGTCCGAAGCGGGGATCCGCAGATATTTTATTCCGAAGCTGTCTCGATGGCCGTTGACGGTGATCAGTTCATCGGCTCCATTGATCTTAATAATCTCATACCACTTCCCCTTTCCATAGAAATTTTGGCTGACAACACATTTCTAACCACACCCGGAGAGACAGTACAGCTCACTGTACGGGGTACGGCTCCTAATGGTTTTCTGCTTGATCTGACTCCAGCAAGTACAGATACGGTTTATGTGACCAGTAACGCGAATATTGCGACCATTAGTCCTAATGGACTTGTGACAGCCGTAAGCAACGGTATGGCAATCATTACCGCTGTCAATAACGCCATTGTTTCCACCATCATGATTGAAGTTCTGATCCCCAATGACACGGACGGGGACGGTATGACCGATGAGTTTGAGCTTGCCAATGGGCTTGATCCTAACGACCCGTCAGATGCCGATGACGATGCGGACGGCGATGGCCTGACTAATTTAGAGGAATCTGAACTTGGAACCAATCTTCTTGATGCGGATACCGATGGCGATGGCATAAATGACCTCGATGAGCAATCCGGGGGTACAGATGCTCTTGATCCAGACACGGACGGTGACCGTCTGACGGATGGTGATGAACTACTGCTCGGGACGGACCCACTCCTTGATGACAGTGATGGAGATGGTATTCCCGATCAGACTGAACTTGAACTGGGTCTTGATCCGCTGATCTTCAATGAGACAACTACGGTAATAGGTACGGTTCTCGACAGTGAAAATACAGCTGTTGAGGGTGCCGCAGCTACCGTTTTGCAGCGTTTCACGGGCACAACTGATGTCAATGGTGACTTTATCATTCTGAATGTACCAGCGGACAGGGGTGATATTACCGCTGCAGTACGAGTCATTGTTGATGACGTAATTTTTGATGGCCAGTCTGGGTCATTTCCTCCGGTTCCCACTACTGGTGGTGTTGCCGGGATTACGGATGTGGGCACCATAAATGTGAAAAAGGTTACGGGCATTATTACCGGTGTTGTGCGTCTGCCTGGTGGAACGGCGGTAGAGGGTGCCCAGGTCACAATAATTTCTCTTGGCGAAGAGAGAATGGTGGCGACAGATGCTTTGGGTCAGTATGAAGCCACTCAGCTTCAGTCCGGTGCCGTTGAAATTCAGGTGCGTGACCCGGATACCAATCTTCGTGGAGTTGCCCGCGGGACGATGCCTGTGGATGGTTCCCTTATTCTGAATTCTACTCTGGAGCCGCTTGGAAAAATTGTTGGTACGGTTATTGGCCGAGATGGCATTACCCAGGTTGGAGCCGGGGTTACAGTTTCGATTTCGGGTCCGGGCAGCAATTCGGCAGTAGAAACCGATGCACGCGGCAGATATAGTTTTGATTTCATTCGTCTTGGAAAACATACAGTTAATGCTTCTGATGGAGATGGTAACCGTGGCCGTAACATGGAAACTATCACGGCCACTGGTCAGGTTGTCACGGCTGATATATTCTATCTTGGCCGGGGGACAGTTGAAGGCCAGGTATTCACTTCCGCAGGGGCGGAAGTAGAGGGTGCGGATGTTACCCTGTTTGGGCAAAGTGTTTTTGGTGGTAGCCAGACATTAGTAAGCGGGGTCAACGGATTTTTCCGCTTTGAAGGGGTATTTATTGGTCCTTACAGCCTGCGTGCTACGCTTCCAGGCAGCAAGCTCGCAGCTTCTAATATTGGCAATATTAATTTTGAAGGTGATGTCAGGACAAGCAACCTGATCCTCAATCCGGCAGCAGATCTTACGGGAACGATTTTTGAAAATGACGAAGAGACAACAGTTGCGGGCGCCCGCGTTCAAATATTCAGGGGTGGAAGACTTTCGGCTGATATAAGCACAAATTCTCTAGGTGTCTACAGCGTGGAAAATCTTCCTCTTGGCAATTATCAGGTGGTTGTAACACGAACTTCCAATGGTGACAGAGGCCAAGAAAATGTCGTGTTAGATGTTTCAGATACTGTTGTCACCAAGGATGTGGTGCTTAATGGCCTTGGAACCGTGATTGTTACGGTTCTGGATGCCAATGGCAATATTGTTCCCAATGCACAGGTAGACGTGAGTAGCCAGACTGGATTTAACTCGGTCAAGACAGGCATTACTGGTGTGGACGGAAGCGTCACATTCGTAAATGTACTTGCTGGCTCCTTCACTATTACTGCTATGGATCCGGTGGATCGGCTTGGCGGACAGATTGGCTCGAATGTGGCCGTAGATGAAACTGTTAATGTGAAAGTTTCACTGGAGCCTGCGGGAGATATTACCGGGACAGTATTTCTGTTTGACGGGGTGACGCCAGCGGCCAATATTAAAGTTACATTGACACCCTTTAACCTGTCAGTGACGACAGCGGCAGACGGGCGTTTCCGCTTTGACATGCTGCCCATAGCCCGTAGTCCATATACACTCTCTGCTCATGAGTCCACAGGTGGATTTCATGGCAGCGTTGGTAATATAATCATATCAAGCCATGATGAGGAAGTGGTGCAGAATATCATCCTGAAAGGCCGTGGCGATGTCATTGGCCGGATACTTAATGTGGATGGTATTACACCGATCGGGGCTGGTGTGCCAGTGACCTTTAATCCCTCTAGGTCCGGATTTCCTAATCGGGTAACAAAAACACTCTCTGATGGTACCTTTGCTTTGCGAAATGTGATCGAGGGTACTTTCAGGTTGGTCGCCACTGCTGGGACTGGGGCACTTTCCCGGACAGACAGCTTTAGCGGCAATGGTGTGGTGAAGGATGTTGGCGACCTGGTTATGAAAGTTAATTTCATTCCACCACCGCCACCAACCACTACTAACGCAGCCATGCCACGCATTTCAGGACTCTACGATGCCAATGGATTCAATAGCTCGGTATACGCAGATGGCACACAAAGACAGGGTCAGCGAACAGTATTTCTGGGTGATGGCGGCGGACGTATCGGTGCAGCTAACCTGCTGATTAATGAGGGGGCCGGTGAAGAGAACTTTTTAGGAGAGAACTTCTCCAGCGAACAGGATGGCCGTGAAATTCTGATGTCTCAGAATGAAGGTGGTGATCTGGTAGTTTCACGAAAAGTCTTTGTTCCCAATGATGGCTATTTTACCCGTTATCTGGAAATACTGACAAATAACAGTTCGGATTTGATGGGCGTGAATGTGCGACTCAAAAGCTATATTCGTACGTTAACCGTAAACCGCAATGGCACTTCTGTAACCGAAATACCCGCGGTTGTTTCATCATCAAACGGGGATGGATTCCTGAGCACTTCAGATAACTGGGTAGTCTTGGATGACACCAGAGATCTTGATCCGTTCCTTGACAATAATTTACCTTCCGTGGCGCATATATTCAGCGGCCCCGGGGGTGCAGACCAGCCTGATCAAGCTGATTTCACCTTTGACAATATTGGTAATTTAAATCAGCTCTGGCAGGTTATTGAGATTCAGCCCGGTGAAACAATCATACTGATGCATTTTGTCAGTCAGCAGACCTCTAGGGACTCTGTACAAGCTACTGCGGCCCGTCTGGTGCAATTGCCGCCTGAAGCACTTGAAGGCCTGAGTGAAGATGAAAAAACGCAGATCATAAATTTTGCTGTGCCTTCTGCCAGCACTCTTGATCCCTTGCCGCCTGTAACTGGAACGATAACAGGTGATATTGTCAATACTTTTGGCAGGACGACAGTGCGCCTGCAAAGCGACAGCCTTTTCCACAATCGTACCTATTCAGTGGCTTCCCGTGGTCAGACTAATGATAACAGTTATACATTATCATCTGTCCTGAGGAATAGTACCAGCAGCATTGCCATTCCCCTTGAAGACTTTACCGCGGATGCAAATCACCCGGCAACTGGCATTAATTCAGGGCCGCTACTGGGCAGTTTTGATGTGGATATAGTAGATGATCCGCGTGATGATGATCCGTTATTCGCGGTTCGTGATATTCTCTTTACTAATCTTGGGATAATCTCGGGAATAGTGCGCCGTCATGACGGCTCAGTGGTCAGTTCAGGTCAGGTATTCCTGACCGGGGGTAGTTTAGGTACTACTCTTACTAAAAACATTGGCGCAGATGGGCGTTTTTCCTATGAAGGATTAAGGTTCGCTACCTACACGGTGCGGGCAGTTCCTGGCGGAGTCTCGGGTTTAAGTGGGGAAGCCGTCGTCGTATTGAATCTGAATGAAGAAAACCCGGCTTTCAGCGTGGCCGAGGTTGAAATTGTCATTCTTTCCACTGGTGGCGTTCAAGGTACGGTTCGTAACGGTCTTGGTGGGCCAGTTGTCAATACCCTTGTTTTCCTTGATGGGGATGGTTTTAACCGTAGCACGAGAACTGATACTGGCGGGCAATATAGTTTCCTTGATGTGCCTGCTGGAAATCATTCTATCCGGGCACTGGAACCACGGACAAATATACCAACGATTCATAACGTAGAGGTTACTACGGATAATATAACTGTGCAGGATGTAAATCTGACTATTGTGGGCTCGGTTATGGTAGAAGCTAGCGTTGAAGGGTCAGGTACGCCTGTCTCTGGTGCCCAGGTTCAAATGCTCCGACCCCTGTTAAGTCCAAATTTCGTCAATGTAGGTTTCACTGACGGGCTTGGAAGGCGTACCGTTAATACGGTTCCGGGAGGGGCCTTCACGGTTATTGTGCGCAATCCTTTGAATAGTGCCTCTTTCGGTCAGGTTTCGGGTACCATTAATACGGATTTTCAGACAGTTGTTGTGCCTGTCAGCGTACCTGTTGATCTGCCGCCAGTTGTCAGTATAACGTCGCCATCACCAGGGAGCAGCGTGTTTGAAGGGCATAGTATTATTGTTGCCGCATCGGCTGCTGATGACTTTGGTGTGACAAAGGTAGAATTTCTGCAAGATGGTGTGCCCGTCGTTACCGACAACTCAGCACCTTATACAGTCAGTATAGTCGCGCCAAATGATGCTTCCGTTTCCCCAACTTTCACTATGACAGCACGTGCCTTTGACATAGCCGGAAATGTGACAGTATCTGCGCCCGTTGAAATTAGTATTGATGTGGATGATGTGCCACCGGTAGTAAATATTATTTCACCCGTAGCGGGACAAACATTTATAGAAGGTCGCCCAGTCGCCATCACAGCGACGGCTTCCGATGATCTGGCACTTGGAAAAGTACAATTCCTTTCAGGAGGTGTGGTATTTGCGGAAGATAGTATGGCGCCGTTTATGGCGACATTTATAATCCCTGAGAATTTTGCTGATAGTGGGCCAACGCCACTTACAATTACTGCGAGAGCCGTTGATGCCAAGGGCAATACTACGGATGACGATAAGGTGTTGAATATCATACCTGATCTGCCGCCAACAATTTCCATCCTGTCGGGGCCATCAACTGGAACAGATGTTATTGAAGGTTCGGTTCAGACATTTTTCACCACGGTGTCAGACGATGTTTCTGTTGAAACAAACGTCTTTGTAAACGGGGAACTGGTTCAAAGCCGTGGTGGAGCGGGGGTCTCAAGCTTCTTTATTACAATGCCTTTGGTTGAAGCGGACAGCCCCCTCGAAGTGAAATTTGTTGCCAAAGACAGTATTGGCCAGACAACCGATGCTCCTGCTGTTCAATTGACAGTGTTGAATGATGCCGAACCGCCTGTTGTGAATATTCTCCAGCCTACAGAAGGAACCGAGGTATTTGAAGGCCGCAATGTCTTTATTTCGGCTACGGCCAGCGATGATCTTAAAGTTACCAGAGTTGAATTTGCCGCTAACGGGACAATATTCAGAACTGATACCGTACCGTCTTATAACGGTAACTTCTTCATTCCTTTGGAGTATACCGATGATGCGGGGGCAGCGACACCACTGGTTTTGACAGCGACCGCCTTTGATCCGGCTGGCAACAGCACAACTGCAACGGTGACGGTCTCAGTTATACCAGATGAACCACCTGTTATAACTGTTACGGCTCAACCAAATGCGGATGAGTTTGAAGGCACCAATGTAAACTTTGCCGCAACTGTAACAGATGATAATACGGGTATGCGCGTACAGCTTCTGCGGGGCAATAGTGTTATAGGGACGGATTTTGGGGCACCCTTCACCTTCAATACCAATATTCAATTGTTTGACGATCTTACTGTACCGACAGTTGAATATAAAATGGTTGCCATTGACAATAACGGACAGCGTACAGAATCCGATCCAATCATTGTTAATGTTCTTGATGATCTCCCGCCCACGGCAACGTTGACAGCACCAGCGGCAGGCATTGAGTTACAGGAAGGTAGTGGTGTAACACTTACAGCAACGGCTACGGATGATAAAGGGGTGGCATCAGTAGAATTTTTGGTTGATGGCGTTGTTGTGGGAAGTGATACGACATCACCCTATAGCTTTGACACTGTAATTGATAACGGGGATGATGGTAGTACTGTCGTTCTGGGTGCTCAGGCAATTGATACTCTGGGGCAGACCGGGACTTTGAGCACGCGTTCCATCATTCGCCGCAATGACGATATACCACCGACGGTCACTCTGACCTCACCAGAGGATAGTACAGCTATTTCCGTTGGTATCAGTGATGTGATGATTGTTATCGATACTTCTGGCAGTACGGCAGCATTGCTGGGCGAGGGTGTTGATGTTGACGGTGATGGTAATGCTGATGGACAGCAAGATACCATTCTTGAAGCAGAAGTGGCCGCAGCCCGTGCGCTAATGGCGCTACTTAATTCAGAAGATACCAAGGTGGGTCTGGTCAGTTTCTCCAGCTTTGGAACCCTGCGCAGGGGTCTGAGCACTAACTTTGCCAGTATTGAGACTGGCCTTGTGGATATTCTGAATGCCGGACCATCTGGTTCAACCAACTTTGATGATGCCATGGACCGGGCTACCGACGAATTGATCCTTTCTCGTTCCAGGCAAGGGGCAACGCCGGTTATGATCTTCATGTCAGACGGCACCCCGGATGCTGTTCCGACATTTGAAACAGATCGTGCGGTAGCCAGTGGCGTGATTATTAATAGTTTTTCGGTTGGTGTGGATGCAGAAAATGCAGCACTACAGGCACTTTCAGATGCCACAGGCGGTGTCTTTACCGATGTGGATGATGTTGCCCAACTGGTTGAAGTTCTGCCTTCTGTCATACAGTTTGGCGCAGATGCGCTCATTGTGACGGCAGATACAACAGATAATCAGGGCGTCAAGGAAGTTGATTTCAGGATATTGTCTGATGATGGCACCATTGATGAAACTCTGACAGACACCAGTGAACCGTTCAGTGCGCTGTTTAATCTCGCAAACCTGACCCAGAGCAGGCCAGTGGCGATCACGGCCACAGCGCGTGACTTTGGTGATAATGAAGCAGTTTCTGATCCGGTGAATGTCACATTGTTGCCGGCAATTAATTCGCCTGAAATTCTCAGTATCAATGACACGACAGCACTCATTCCAAATCAGCAGCTATTCATTAATGGACGTTTCTTTGATGCGGCGAACAGATTTAACAACAGGGTTCTGTTTAACGACATCAGCGTGACACCATTCAGTGCTACCAAGACCCAGCTCCGGGTACTTGTGCCATTCAATGCCAGTAGCGGTGATATTAAGGTTGAAATTCTGACACCGAATTCCCAATCCAATGCCATTCCTTATACGTATGATGGTGATATAGATGGTCTGACAGATATTGAAGAGGAGGCTCTGGGTACCGATCCTGCCAATTCCGATACAGATGGCGATGGCCTGAGTGATGGTAATGAAGTAAATGTTCGCGGTACAGATCCCACATTGGCCGATACGGACGGCGATCTGGTTCCGGATGGGGCAGAAGTGGCTAACGGCCTTAATCCGCTTGACCCATCTGATGGTAGTGTCGATACCGATGGCGATGGCCTCAGCAACACCCGAGAATTTGAGCAAGGTACGGACTTCCTGGATAATGACAGTGATGATGATGGCCTGTTGGATGGTGCTGAAGTAGATACCCATGGCACTGATCCGACAAATGCGGATAGTGATGGCGATAGTATTTCCGATAGTGTTGAGGTCAGTAGTGGTCTTGATCCGCTTGATCCTGCCGATGGTGTTGTCGATACCGATGGTGATGGTCTGACCAATGCGGAAGAATTTGCCAATGGAACCGACATCAATAATGTGGATACAGATGGTGATGGCCTTGAAGACGGTCCGGAAGTCAATACCCATACAACAGATCCGACTAATCCAGACAGCGATAATGATGGCCTGAGCGATGGTGATGAGGTCAATACTCACGGAACTGACCCCCTTAACCCTGATACGGATGAAGGCGGTCGTAACGATGGTGATGAGGTTGCCATAGGTGATGATCCGCTTGATCCGTCCGATGATGTTCCGGTAGGTACGCGTCTGATGGGTACCACAACCCATAATGCCCTTGATCAACGCAGTTTGTTTGAAATTAATCCTGAGGTTATCGTTAGTGGTGTAGTTGAAACCACACTTATCGGCACGGCACCTTCAGGCACCATTCCCAACGGATTTAGTGATCTTAGTTTTGACAGAACCACAAACAAATTGTGGGCAACTCATGGCGGTGCTGTCAGAAATCGTCAGATTGTAGAGCTTGATATTAATACTGGCCAACCCTTAGCGGTACCTGTGAATATTTCAAGTACCATTAGAACAGTGAGTGGCGTAGAAGGTATGGCACATGGCATTGACGGCACAATGTATTTGTCCGTCTGGTCAAGTGGACGTGTATTGATTGTCAATCCGGCTACGGGTGCGGCATCCAGTGATGTAACTGTTGCTTCACAGGTCATTACCGACCTTGCATTTGATAAAACGACTGATCAAGTGGTGGCCATGGGCAGGAATGGTACATTATACTTCCTTAATCCGCTAACATTGGCGACAAATAGCACATTGGTTCTCTCAGGTGGTCCGGCACGACGGACAGTTCCCGGGCTAGGAATTGATGATGAAGGCAATATCTTTATCAGTATCATTGCAAGTAGTAGCGTTGATAACAGGTTGGCAAGGGTTGATCGGACCACTGGTTTGATTACCGACCTTGGCAGTATGGGTAACCGCCGCATGTCCGGTCTGGCTTTTGTCATCGGCGATGAAGACGATGACGGGCTCAGTAATGATGACGAGCTTCTTCATGGTACTGATCCGTTTAATCCTGATACGGATGGTGACGGCATGCCCGATGGTTTTGAAGTTCGTAATGGCCTTGATCCACTTGCTGATGATACCGATGGTGACCTTGATGGCGATGGCCTGACCAACGGCGAAGAATTTGCGCTTGGCACCAAGGCGGGTGATACGGATTCAGATGGCGACAGTATAGATGATGGTGATGAAGTAGATGGCGGGACCGATCCGCTGAATGTAGATTCAGACGGCGATGGCCTGAGCGATGGTTCAGAAGCCCTTGGCTTGATTTATGTGCCATCACCTTTCGATGAGGTTATTGCCAACTCCACGACAAATGATACACAGGAAAGGGCTGCTATTTCTGCTCTGAACAATGGTAATTTCGTTGCTGTGTGGGAGAGTGCAAATCAGGCAGCGAATTTCACTGACGAGATAATCGGACGCCTGTTTGATGCCAACATGGTACCGGTTACGGCTGAATTTGTTGTCAACAGCACCTTGCTCTTTAACCAGCGCGATCCGGCGGTGGCTACTTTACTGGATGGACGTTTTGTGGTGACCTGGGCTTCTAATCAACAGGATGGAAGCGGGGATGCTGTCATTGCACAGATCTATAGTGAGGCGGGAGCCAAGATCGGTGGTGAATTCATTGTCAATACGGCAACGAGTAGCGGCCAGTTTCAGCCTGTAATAACGGCCCTGGCCGATGGTGGTTTTGCTATTGCATGGACTGGCGTTGATGCCAATGGTCAAGGTATATTAGTGCAACGCTTTGGCAGTGATGGCCTGCCTGCTGGTGGTGAAATTCCAGTGAATGATTTCACCAGCAGTACTCAGAGTAATCCAACGATTGCAGCAGTGGGTGATGGATTTGTCATCAGCTGGTCCTCCTTCGGTCAGGACGGAAATGGGTGGGGCGTCATTGCCCGGATGTTCGATGCAACTGGTGTCAAGTTAGGTGATGAGTTCGTTGTCAATTCCTTCATCTCGAGTACCCAGATTGACTCATATGTGACCGCTGTTAAGGATGGATTTGCGATTGTCTGGTCTTCGAGCAATCAGGATGGCAATAGCAATGGGGTTTTCGCCCGGGTATTTAAACTGGATGGCTCGCCGAAAACCGGTGACATACAGGTTAACCAATTCACGTCCAGTCATCAGGATATTGCTTTTGTAACCGGTGGCAAGGATGATGGCTTCAACGTGGTCTGGGAATCATTTGGTCAGGATGGTTCCAGTGATGCGATTGTTGCCCGCAACTTCAGTCCATCAGGAGTTCCGCATTTCTCTGAAAGAATTATTAACCAGACGGTTTTAAATGGCCAAAGAGAACCAGAAGTGGCGTTGCTAAATGATGGTTCGCTGGTATTCATTTGGCAATCTGATAATCAGGATGGATCAAACAGAGCCGTTGTCATGAGACGTGTTATTTCGGTTGTGACAAATCCGTTACTACTGGATTCTGACGGCGATGGTTTAAATGACGATATTGAATTGAACTTTGGTCTTAATCCGGCTGATCCTGACGATGCTGCGGCGGACTCAGATAGTGACGGTCTCAGTAATGCTGAAGAAATTGCACTGGGAACGGATCTGCGTAATCCTGATACGGATGGTGATGGCCTGAATGACGGCGATGAAATTGCCAACGGTACTGACCCGTTTGATACGGACAGTGATAATGATGGTCTTTCCGATGGTGATGAAGTCAATGTCCACAGCACCGATCCCCTTAGCAACGATACCGATGGCGACGGAATGACTGATCTGTTCGAGGTCAACAATACACTTGATCCGCTGCTGGATGATTCAGCTATTGATGAGGATCTGGATGGCTTGACTAACCTGGAAGAATTTAATCAGGGTACATTACCCAGAGTGGCGGATACGGACACGGATGGTCTGAGTGACGGTGACGAGGTGAATATACATGCTACTTTCCCAACCAATCCTGACAGCGATAATGACGGTCTGAGCGATGGTGATGAGGTCAATACCCATGGCACTGATCCACTGGATACAGATAGTGACGGTGGTGGACGTTTTGATGGCAGTGAAGTGAATATTGACGGTACGGACCCACTATTTGCTGCTGATGATTTCGAAATATTCCACTTTGTTAATAATATAAATATCCAGACCGATCAGGCAATGCCAGCTGTCGATAGTCAGGGTAATATACATATCGTCTGGAACAGTAATTTCGGAAATCAGATCATCTATACAATGCTCAGTCCTGATGGCACGACGCTGATTGATGATACGGTTCTGACAACTGACGGCAGTAACTTGCTACGTCAACCAGCAATCGCAGTCGGGCCTGACGACAAGGTGCATTTTGTCTGGTATCGTCGGGATAATGATGTTTCTTATGTACAGATTGACCCTTATGGTGCCAGCATACCCAGAGATGGCAGTTTGGGTAATCTCGAACTGCTCAGGACTGTGGCACAGAAAATAGTCTCCACAATTGACGAGAATCGTTCATCGCATCCGCGCCTTGCGGTTGATGGTCGCGGACATATTCATTTTGTCTGGCGCGAAGGTACCAGAAGCAGTAGTGCGGCCAAGCCAATAATATATGCTCAATTGGATGCGGCTGGCGTCGCGGTTGTGCTCCCACGGACTGTGGGCCCAGGTAGTAGTGGCTCACAATGGGGCGGCTGGCCAAATATAGCCGTAGATAGTGATAACAATGCACATATTACTTTCAGCCAGCCATCTGGTTCTGTTCATGAAGTAAACTATGCCATGATCGATGGCCTGTCAGGTGACACTCGTATCG
>JAJFIP010000173.1 GCA_021774875.1 Emcibacter sp. | reverse complement strand
TTGGGGAATTTTGCTGATCAGGAATTGTAAATCTGATATTTCTGCCGGGGTCACTTCACCGGGAATGCCCATAACGAAATTGATCAGCAATGGGGCATCAAATACGCCCATGGCATTCAGCTCATGCAGGTTGGTCAACATGCCCGGGTGGTAGACTTCAATTTCCGGCTTGGTGCCATGCTTCTGCATAAGGCGTGCGGTGCTTTCCATTTCAGCATAAGACTGAAACAGGGGCACATATTTATCCTTGGCCCAGCCCTCGCCGTCCCGGTTACGCCTGCCCAGAAGACAGCCCGAACCAACACTGAATGATGCGATTTGTGGCTGAATTTCAGGAATCACCGCCAGACGTTCCTCTAGTGGCAATCCTGCCACCGCGCCGCCCGTGGTCAGATTGATCACCGCATCACAACCTTCTGCTTTCAGGCCCTCAACGATTTCCCTGAATATGGCAACACTTCCCGTTGCCTTTCCATTATTATCCCGGGCGTGGAGATGCAATACCGATGCCCCCGCACGCCAGGCTTCCAGCCCCTGCTGAATGATCTCATGGGGTTGTTCTGGTAAGTTGGGATTGGCTTCTTTCCCTTGCTGTGCGCCGGTCAGGGCGCAGGTGACAATTGTTTTACCCATGATTAGTTACCTTTGAAGTCCGCACTGCGTTTTTGCAAGAACGCGCCCATGCCTTCTTTCTGATCTTCGGTCATCCAGTTAAGAGCCACTGTGTTAATAGAGAAGTCTATGGCGGCCTCAATATCGGTGGTCATCCAGGCATGAATAATTTCTTTCTGGGTCATCATAGCCATGGGGCTGCGGGTTTCCAGACGGCTTGCCCATACCTCGGCGGTTGCTTCCAGTTCATCCTCGGTAACGACTTCGTTGATCAGACCCCGGGCCAGAGCTTTATCAGCTTTCCAGAACCAGCCAGTGAAACATAGCTCGCGGGTATTCATGATGCCGATAGCTTGGGGCAGGACGGCGGCCTCAACAATGGCAGGAATCCCCACATTGATATTTGGCAGTCCGAATTTGGATTTATCGCTGGCCACCAGCAGATCACAGGATATGGCCAGTTCCAGCCCGGCCCCAAGACAAAGACCTTTCACTACCACCAGAATAGGCTTGGATAATGTGCGACACAGATAGAAAACCTCATGCAGCCGCACGCCGATGTCGCGGGACTGAATTGGAGTTTTATCTCTGACACATTCCACATCAATGCCACTGCAAAATGCTTTATCTCCGGCGGCTTTCAGTAATATGATACGCACATCCGTGTCCCGGTCGCAATTGGTAAAAGCATATTCCAGCTCATCCAGCATCCGGTCATTAATACAGTTATGCACCTCTGGACGATTGAGGGTAATGATGCCTCGCCCACCGTGCTTTTCCAACAATATGGTTTCAAGTTCCATTTCTTCAAAATTCAACATTTCAATTACCTCTATTTTTTCCTGTTAATATTATTTGCCCTGAAATGAGGGCTTCCGTTTGTTTGCGAATGCACGAGGGCCTTCTTTGGCATCCTCGGACTGTCGTAATGGTTCCGCCAGAAACTGCTCAAGGCGCAACCCTTCATCCAGTCTCATATCCATGCCACGCATGGCTGCTTCTTTCACAGCACGCACTGCAAGCGGCGCGTTCTGGCAAATTTCTTCGGCCAGTTCAATGGCGGCATCCAAGGCCTGACCACTGTCAACAATTCGAGTAATAAGACCACAAGCCAAAGCCTCATCAGCAGGCATCTTTCTGGCTGTCATCATTAAATCCAGCGCCTTATCCATGCCAATCAGGCGCGGCAGACGTTGGGTGCCGCCAGCTCCGGGAATAATGCCCCACTTGGGCTCAGTCAGACCAAATTGGGCGTGTTTTTCAGCAATCCGCAAGTCACATGCCAGCGCAATCTCCAGTCCGCCAGCAAGACAAAATCCATTCACTGCCGCGATAATCGGTTTCCAGATCGAAAGGTTACGGGTGATACCGCCAATGCCCGGCTCAACCTCTCCCTTATTACGACGTTCTGCAGGTGTCATGCTGCTGTAATAATCACCAAGTTTTTTCAAATCACCACCAGCACAAAAAGATGTATCTCCCGCGCCCGTAATAATCGCCACCCAGCTTTCAGGATCATCACGAAAGGCGATAAAATGCTCGGCAAGCTCGCGGCTTGTTTCTATATCAAGGGCATTCTTAGCTTCTGGGCGATTTATGGTCAGGATAGTTATCCGGCCACGCTGTTCCTTTAATATATTCATCTTGCCACCTTAAAATATTCAATATCTGACAGTGAGCCTGTGCGCTGCTCCTGCCATTGTGCTTTTACCTGTATACCCATGACCGGATCATTATCAGCCAGTTTATGAACCAGCAGATTGTCGGCACCTTCGAGCTTGATCAAGGCCACAAAAGAATCTCCATCATTTTCCGGTTCACTCCAGCCCAGCAACGTACCCGTATCCGGTAACTTGACCCAGCCTGCCATGGCCCCATTGCAAGTGGGACAATATGATCTTGCGGGTACAATCACCTTGCTACAGGCTTCACAACTGGTGCCATATATGACTTTTTCGTCTCGAAGAGCCTGATAAAAACGACTTGCGGTCGCGCCGACGGCAAAGTTGAACGGCAATTTCACATTAGCTGTAAGCAGGTTATCAACTGACATCTTCAGTTCCCTTCTCTTCACTGGGCGGCAGCCATTTGAAATGAATTATGTCACCAACATTACCCTGCAGAGGTTCACGGAATATGGTCTCTACCCTGTCACCAATCGCCACCTTTGCCGGATCATCCACATCAACAAAATGATTTAGTGTGGTGTCAGCCCCGTCCAACTGGATAAGTCCAAGAACAAAGGGTGTTTTCCGGGGCTTTCCGGTAAGGCTGTCAAGAATTTTGTAATAGCAGATAGTTTTACCGATAATCGTCCCCTGAAGCCCAAGTGGAACAAACTCATCCATCTCTACCCAGCAATCGCCGCATATCGGGCGCGGCGGCAGATATACCCTGTCGCAACTGCCACAACGGGAACCATACAGGCATTTTTCGTCCTTTAGGCGATGGAAAAAATCGGTCATCGTCTGACCAATATCAACGTCCCAGCTAAGATCCATAATGATCTCTGCGGTAAGATATTCTGTATCAGTATTTTGCATTTTCATACTCATGGCTTATCTCCCGAAAAGAATAGCACATCACTCCAGGCATAAACGCCGTATCCGGTGACCAACGCTTGCGCGGCCCCATCCACCTGATAGGCCCCGGCTTTTTTATGGAGCTGCTTGGCAATTTCTGCAACGCGGATCACACCTGTGGCCCCAACCGGGTTAGAGCATAATACACCACCTGAAGGATTGACCGGAAGCTCGCCACCGATCTGGGTCTTGCCGCTTTCAATAAGTCTGCCGGATTGGCCTTCTTCACAGAAACCGAGTGCCTCATACCAGGCTAATTCCACGTAGGAAACAGGCTCGTAAATTTCGGCCACATCAATTTGATTGAACGGATCTGTTATCCCCACTTTACGGTAAACTTCTGCCGCAGCAGACCGCAAGGTGCGCATTTTCAGCAACCGCTGATCATGATCGCCAATATAGGGCTGATCGTGGCGGGTGGCAGATGCCCTGAACCATGCAGGATTTTTATATCTGTTGACTATGTCACCCCCGGCTATCACCAAAGCCGCCGCACCGTCTGACTGAGGACACATATCCAGTAAATGAATGGGTTCCGCCAGCATGGGAGAAGCAAGTATCTTCTCAACCGTGATCTCAGCATCACCAAGATGGGCATTCGGGTTTAATGCCCCGTTACGCCGGGCCTTGACAGCCACCAGAGCTGCCTGTTCCGGGGTAATACCACGAGCCTCGGCAAATTGTGATATTGACAGGGCAAAATTTCCGATAGCGCCCGAGGCAATATGCCGGTCCCACGCCGGGTCAGTCAATGACATACCGGTTTGAGTGGAGCCTTCCGAGTGTTTTTCCCAGCCGACCACCAGAACCTTGTCAAACAGACCCGATGCTGCCTGCATAAGGCCGACTATGGCTCCTGAAGTGCCTGATGTGCCGCCAGTTGCCACTTTCATAACCGGCTTGGCGAAACCGCCAGCAAACTCACCGCACCATAATTCCGGCAAAGCCCGGCCCTCAAATAATTCCATATTTGTGAGCACAATGGCATCAATATCCTGAAAAGACAGGTCGGCATCAAGTAAAGCAGCATCAACAGCTTCTCTCACCATTTCCCCCTGATGCACATCCAGCCTTGCCTTGCTGTGACGGGTCTGTCCGGTTCCAACGATTGCAACTGGTCTTGCCATTAGCCAGCCCCCTCTGATTTTAACAGACATACCGCCTGCGACTGTCCCGCAGGGCCATGACAGCCGTGAATTAACTGTCTGCCCAGACCAGTATTTTTTCGCAATTCTTTCACTGCAGCAACCAACCTTTGAATGCCCGCTACGAATGGGGGTAATCCTGACCATTGAATATGGTGTCGTTCAGCAAGCAAAGATTCTTCACTCTGCCCAGCGGACCATTCTCCTGCAGCTTCCGCCCAAATAGGCAATTGAGCCGCCGTCCGCAGCGACCAGTAAAAACCATTAATATCCTGCTGTGGATCAAGTCCACCAGCCATCTGACATGCCCTGTTCACGGCACGT
>JAJFIP010000172.1 GCA_021774875.1 Emcibacter sp. | reverse complement strand
CATATTTTTCAATGACTTCTGCAAGCGTGCCGCCATGGGCGGTAACACAGTCCCGATTTAACAGCCCCCCCTTGTCCAATTCACCCAGAATGCCCATGATACCTCCGGCCCGATGAACATCTTCCATGTGATAATTCTGAGTTGCCGGAGCAACCTTGCAAATGTTAGGCACCCGTTTTGACAGCCGGTCAATATCCGCCATAGTGAAGGCGACCTCGCCTTCCTGAGCCGCAGCCAAAAGATGAAGCACGGTATTGGTTGAGCCGCCCATGGCAATATCAAGGGTCATGGCATTTTCAAAGGCTTTAAAGCTGGCTATTGATCTTGGCAGAACAGAACTGTCATCATCTTTGTACCAGGCCTTGGTATTATTCACGATTGTTTGGGCCGCGCTCAGAAATAATTCACGTCTGTCCCCATGGGTCGCAAGCAAGCTGCCGTTCCCGGGAAGGGACAGACCCAAGACCTCGGTCAGGCAATTCATGCTATTAGCGGTAAACATACCAGAACATGATCCACAGGTGGGGCAGGCGGATCGTTCCACCTGTTCGACGATTTTATCGCTCACATTTGGATCGACGCCCATGATAATGGCATCAACGAGATCCAGCTTGTGATTAACAACTTCGGTTTTTCCAGCCTCCATAGGTCCGCCGGAAACAAATATCGCCGGGATATTCAGGCGTAGTGCCGCCATTAACATGCCGGGGGTGATCTTGTCGCAGTTGGAAATGCAGATCATGGCATCCGCACAATGGGCTTCAACCATATATTCCACACTGTCGGCGATGATTTCGCGGCTGGGCAGGGAATAGAGCATGCCATCATGGCCCATGGCGATGCCGTCATCTATGGCAATAGTGTTGAATTCCTTGGCAATGCCGCCATGTTTTTCAATTTCCCCTGCCACCATTTGACCAATGTCTTTGAGATGAACATGCCCCGGCACGAATTGTGTGAAGCTGTTAACAACTGCTATGATAGGTTTGCCGAAATCCTCATCTTTTACACCCGTAGCCCGCCATAAGGCTCTGGCACCTGCCATATTGCGGCCATGAGTTGACGTTTTTGATCGATATTGGGGCATATGTATTATCCTTGAAGCTGATGATCATCTTCTGAATATATAAATATCATCTCCTGAAAATTTGTCGATGGTTAAACCATAAAAATAAAAGCTTGGCAAATCTGGCCAGAGCCATTTAAACTAGCCACGAAATCCAGACTGGTAAAATTTAAGGGACAATAATAATGTTAAAAAAAGCGGTAATGTTTTTAATTCTTTTTGGCAGTGCGGTCAGTGCTGGTAATTTTGCATGGGCCGACCAGCTTCAGTCTATACTGAGTTGCACAAAAATTACCGAGGATGCCAAGCGACTGGCTTGTTTTGATTCCGCCTCTAAGAAAATGATTGATTCAGGCGCTGGTGTTTTGGAAGTAAAAAAAGCCAAGCCGACAAAGGAAGAACAGGTAGCTGATTTTGGCAAGAAGCAGTTACGTAAGTCTCCGGTAAAAGAAATAAGGGAAAAACAACAAAAAGAAGAAGAACAGGTACTTAAAGAAATAAAGCTGACCGTTGTGGAAATTGCCTATACGACAATCAAGAAATTTGTACTTTTCATGGAGAATGATCAGATATGGAAGCAGAAAGACGGCGGTAAAATATGGTTCCCGAAAGGCCGGTTTGAAGTAGAGATTAAAAAAGGTCTGTTCGGGGGATATAAAATGAAAATACCCAATAAAAAGGGATATATAGACGTTATACGACTGAAATAATAGACATGTTGTGAGGTAAAAAAATTCTATGATGAAATATGTAATATTATTAACTTTCCTCATATTACCATTGGGCACGGCATTTGGTGCCGAACAGCCTGCGAAGGCATGTAGTGGGGAGAAATACAAGGCTCTGGATTTCTGGCTGGGTGACTGGAGGGTTAGCTGGAAAGGCGGGGAAGGAACCAATAACATCAGCAAAAGTCATGGCGGCTGTGTGGTTAATGAGAATTTCACCGGGCCTAAACTCCACGGCATGAGCATTTCCATGTATGTTAAGGCCACAGGTCAGTGGCGACAGACATGGATGGATAATCAGGGCAGTTTTTTCGATTTTTATGGTTATACAGAAGGCGATAATTATATCTTTCACACTATGACCAATCCACAAAAGCCGGATATACAACTACGGATGATTTTCACAGATATTAAAGCAAACAGTCTGACATGGCTGTGGCAGAAAACTTCTGATGGTGGCAAAAGCTGGCAGGAGAAATGGAAGATCAATTATTCCCGTGAGAAATAAATATTTCGCCAAGTTGGATTTTTGTCTTTTCTTTCAAACTGAAACAAGATGTTCCCTAAGCGCAATGAATTTGATACAATTTTTGTAATCCCAAACGTCGACATTCGACAATGAACGAAGTAAGCCCTGTGCAGTTGAAAATCAAACTGTGTAAATATAGAAATTGCTCTCCATTTTACTGAAGCAAGTCCAAAACAGGGGAAAGTGATAAATGATTATGCCAGAATCTATTATGCCATCCTTGCAGGATATTCAGAAAGCGGCTGAGCGTTTGAATGGCGTAGCTACCAGAACACCGTTGTTGCCATCTATTATTCTGTCTGAGGAACTTGGGGCTCAGGTTTTTATCAAGCCTGAAAACCTGCAAAGAGTGGGTGCGTTTAAATTCCGTGGGGCCTATAATCGGCTATGTCAGCTTTCAGATACGGAAAAGGCTCGTGGGGTGGTTGCCTTTTCATCGGGTAATCATGCCCAGGGCGTAGCCCTGGCCGCCAAGCTATTAGATATTCATGCAATTATAGTCATGCCAACTGACGCGCCAGTGATGAAGCGGGACAATACACTCGGCTACGGGGCAGAGGTCATCGAATATGATCGGGAGACGGAAAGCCGAGAGGAAATTGCTGATGCTATCGCCGCTGACAGGAAGTCAGTGGTGGTCTCATCTTTTGAGGATTTCGATATTATCACGGGTCAGGGAACTGCCGGATTGGAAATCATGGAGCAAGGACAAGAACTGGGTATCACATTTGACCAGTTCTTTTGTCCGATTGGTGGCGGTGGTCTTATTTCGGGATGTGCGACAGCAATCAAGGGGATTAGTCCTGCTACGGAAATTTACGGCATTGAGCCAGAGGGCTTTGACGATGTGAAGCGTTCCCTTGAAATGGGATCGCGCCAAAGTAATAAACAACAGGCAGGATCACTTTGTGATGCCTTGCTAAGCCCGTCACCTGGTATCAATACTTTTCCCATAATGCAGAAATATCTAGAATCGGTTCTCACCGTCAATGATGATGAAGCTTTAGTTGCCGTAAAATACGCTTGGGATAAATTAAAGCTTGTGGTGGAGCCGGGTGGTGCCGTTGCCTTGGCTGCCCTGCTGGCTGGCAAAGTAGATGTCAGGGAAAAAACCATCTGTTTGCTGTTTAGTGGCGGTAATGTGGATGCGGCAATTTTTGAGCTCGCCCTTGGAAGATAAAATTATGTAAAAGATTTGTGTTTATTGTGGTTCAAGTTCTGGAAAAAGCCCTGAATATGTGGACGCAGCCCGCATGCTGGGAAAGCAATTGGTAAAACGTGAAATTACTTTGGTTTATGGTGGGGCCAGTGTAGGCATAATGGGTGAAATAGCCGACACCGTATTATCAGTTGGTGGTGAGGTCATCGGTATTATGCCACAGGCCTTAGCCGATAAAGAAATATCCCATAAGGGTCTGACAGATTTAAGGGTCGTACGGTCAATGCATGAACGCAAGGCAATGATGGAAGATATTTCTGATGGTTTTATTGCCCTTCCCGGCGGCATGGGGACCATTGAAGAAATATTTGAAGTTCTGACATGGTCACAGTTAGGCTACCACAAAAAACCCTGTGCCCTGCTTAACATAAAAGGTTATTATGATGCGCTAGCGCAATTTTTAAACCATACGGTTGAAGAGCAGTTTGTTAAACCCATTCACCGCGAGATGATTCTGATTGAGGAAAAATCAGACCAGCTTTTAGATTTAATGGCGGCATACAAGCCTCCGGACGTTGATAAGTGGATCAAGCGCAATGAAACCTAGCAGTTCCAGATAATGTATGTTAGTTTCCGCCACTTAAAAAAATACATCAGGAGATAAAAATGAAAAAAATCCTTTTTGTTATGTTTGTCATAGCCATTGGCCTGACCATTGCTGTGTATGACAAGGTTCCACCACATAAGGCATCCATCAACATTAATTCTGACCGTCTTGCCCAGAATATAAAAATTCTGGCTTCCGATGAGTTTGAGGGCAGATTGCCGGGGACTGAAGGGGATGAAAAAACCATTACTTTCCTGAAGAATAAATTTGAAGAACTGGGACTTAAGCCGGGAAATGGTGACAGCTACTTTCAGGGTGTGAAAATGGTTGAAATTTCCGCTTCACCAAACACCACGATGAAAATAGAAACAGCAGATGGCATGACGGAACTTGAATATGGGCCTGGGTTTATGGCCTGGACCCAGCGGGTTACAGATGCCGTATTCGTCAGGGACAGTGAAATGGTCTTCGTTGGCTATGGTGTTGTGGCACCTGAATATGGCTGGAATGATTATGAAGGTGTTGATGCTCATGGCAAAACTGTTGTGATACTTGTCAATGATCCTGGATATGCCACACAAAATCCAGAGCTATTCAACGGCAATGCCATGACCTATTACGGGCGCTGGACCTATAAATA
>JAJFIP010000171.1 GCA_021774875.1 Emcibacter sp. | reverse complement strand
AACTTTGAACAAAAAACGGCGACCCGAAGGCCGCCGTTTAAATAATTTGATCTAATTTCTAGAATTTAGAATTTAGCTTTCAGGCTGAAGCGATAATACCGTCCAAAGAAGTCATAGACGAAAGGACCGTTTGCTGTCGCACCGGCGGTACGTGGACCTTCTGTATTAAATACATTGTCAATATTGACACGGGCTTCAAGGAAATCAGTTACCTGATAGCCAAGTGCCGCATTGAAGTTCCAGTAGCTTCCAACTCTAAGCACATCCCTTGATTCGTCTGTATCAGTGTTACTGATAGCAGCACCACCAACATAACGTGTCTGCCACAGGAAGCTGAAGTCTTCATAGTTATAGTTGATATTCAGTTGACCACGGTCTATTGAACGACCAACTTCACCTCTGTTATCATCAACGTCAGAACCGGTAATGGAAATCTCATCGGTAAGCAGATGGATGAAAGTACCATTCATTGAGACACTACCCCAGTCTTCGTTACCTTCGCTGAAGAGTTCATTCACATCAAAAGCATAATCCAGATTTGCTGTGATGGCTCTAAAGTTCTGGAAACCGGCGTTAGTGAATCCGGTTTGCAGGAAAGTCACCTGGAAGTTAGTAGGACTACGCGTGATCTGATCACAAACAGTTTCGCCAAAATCAGCGGCATCGTAACAGGCTTCAGTTACAGCAGTTCCGTTTAGATTGGAAATGGCATTTGTGATTGAAATATCAACATAGTCAATTGCCAGGGTCAAACCGGGTATGAATGATGGCGACAAAACTGCTCCAAATGTGTAGGAGTCTGCGACTTCATTCTCAAGGTTTGGATTACCCACTTGCGTACCTTCAACCGTACCATTGACAACATTAGACTGGAAACCGTCAACGATGGAGGGGTCCAGACCAAGTGCCACAGCATGAGCTTTACAGTTCGCTTCACGGGTTGGTTTGTCCGGGCTACCAATGTTCGCAGAGTCACAAGGGTCATTGGCCCGGGTGAAGATGTTACTTGTTGGCAAGAACAGCTCGGTCACCGCAGGAGAGCGGATCGAACGGGTGAAATTTGCACGGAAAGTAAATGTATCTTCAAGAACATTCGGTGTAAAACGTCCACCCAATGTCCAGGTCCATGCGCCGCCGGAGCGGGTATTTTCCACATGTCTGATCGCACCTTCCAAGGAAAGATTGCTGACAAAATCAACGATGTCAGAATTCAATAATGGTGCATAAAACTCACCATAGAATTCTGTCGTGTTATAACCACCTGCTACTGAGGAGAATGGAGCAGAACGTCCGCCACCACGGGCCAGATTGAAGTCAGGCTGGAAATCAGCGAACTCACGACGATGTTCAAAACCAACCGCAACCCCTAGCGAGCCAGCAGGCAGATCGAACAAATCACCACCAGCGTTAGCCTGGAATACCTGTTGTTGAATAAGCGTCGTTGAACCGAATGGTGTGTTAACATAAGCACGGGCTTCAGGTGTTGGAGCACCTTCACCAAAGATGCTCAATGGTACACAATTATCGATATCAAGTTGTTCTGAACCTTCGGGCAGACTGACGTTAGTTCCATCAGGAGTACGGCTTTCCAGTACAACAGAACAGCCAATATCACCAACCAGAAGATCAGATCCCAGAACGCCCATGACAACATTGCCACCGCGAACCACATTAAAGCGGCTGGAAGCGCCAAGTGAATCAATATCACCTTGGGTGAAAGCTATGGGGTCCAATGCAAAAGCCATGCGACGGTCATCAACACCATCAGTTACAGATGTACTGTTACTGCGGCCAAAGTTGTAGGATATGTCCCAGTTGAACGAGCGGTCACCAACTTCAAAATCACCTCTTAAGCCAGTAACAATGCGGAACATATTCAGTTCACTGACATTGTTACCCAAGGCGAGATCGCGACTGCTTCGTGCAATAAGGAAGTCACATTCACCATCGACTAATACGCCCGCTGCAGTACATTCATCTCTGATCAAACCAGCGGCTTGTGAACTCAGGAGAGGATTGCTTGTATTCTGTCCAACGGCACCAGAACTGCCGCCAAAAAAGTCAGTCTGCCAAACGGCTTGCTCAATCTGACTGTTGGCTTTGGAATTGGCAAAGAAGGTTTCCATATAGGCTTCAATGTCTTCGGTAATTTCATAACGACCCAGGCCGTTAATCAGGAAACGTTCAGAAGGTGTTACCAGGCTGGCCAATTCTGAAAGATTTACCCCGTCACCACCACTGGAGAAAATGGCACCAAACTGGTTACCCAGATCAAATGGTACTAAATCACCATTAGGGCCAAAATGCAGGATCTGATCTGGATCGCCACCTGTAATGGGCTGACCAAACAGGATATTACCAAAGAACAAACTTGGTTGACCACCAAAAGAGGCAAATAAAACTCGCGCATTATCAATCAGTACCCGGTCAGGAATTCCATCATCAGGACCTGTGTTAAGCGGGTTTGTCTGGAATGACAGGCCGGCACTTTGGAGCTCGCGATCGGTTTCGCGAAGTCCGTCACGTTTGTCATATTCGAATGAAATAACCGCATTACCACGATCATCATCAAAGTTACCACCAATCAAAACGCGAACGCGTTTTTCATCAGCGTCCCCCTGATCGGAAATACCATATTGAGATTCAACTTCAAGACCGGAGAAATCTTTTTTCAAGATTAAGTTTACCGTACCTGAAATAGCGTCAGAACCATAAATTGGCGCACCAGTTGTGGCAACAGTTTCAACCCGTTCGATCAATCCTGTCGGGATAACATTCAGGTCAACCTGAAGACCAGGTGCCGCATTGTTAAAGTTAGTCGGTGCGTTTGCTGCAACAAAACGACGGCCATTAACCAAGGTTAATGTCCGTTGAGAACCCAGGCCAAAGAAACTGACAAAATTCTGCCCAACGTCGGCAGCACCCTGTCCGCCCGTCGGGCTGGTACCAGGAATACCGAATGCGGGAACTTCATTCAGGGCATCGGCAACATTGGTGAAGCCACGTGCGTCCAGAAATTCTGCACTAAGTACAACAGCTGGTGAAACAGTATCAAAATCGGCACGCTTAATACGTGAGCCGGTGACGGTTACTTCTTCCAATACTAATTCATCATCTGCTTCATCGGCAGCATATGAGGCTGGTATCGAAAGAGGTAGGATAGCGGCGACAGCAAATGCTGAAACACCGTATTTTAGACGCGAGGTAAAATCGCTTTTCATAATATTTCCTCCGTAGGAAGTTAAAATTGTGGGACAGTCTGTTTTTATTTTTTCGGCTCACAATCATTGCCGCCTCCCTCCCTTAAGAAAGAAGCGGTGTAAAAAACAGCTAAATTTTGGCAGGCCTCCTTATGATCTTATGCTGCAATTTCCGTCCCAGATATGTTGTATTGTAATATACATAATTAAATAGCTGTTTCCGGTATTCAAAGATTCACACAGATTGAAAACAACTATCCGTTTTATCACCTGTTTATTTTGTCCCTTCGGACACACACAATTCAAACAAACAGACAACACTAGTCTAGTATCTGTTTGTTCTGCCCTTTCGGACTCACACATGCAAACAAACAGACAACTTCCGAAAACTATCACTTCACAGAATCCGGGTCAATTTTTTTGATAACGTCATTGTGTTATTTTTGCCACAGGTGAGTGATGTATTTATATCACAGCTCGGATATTAGCCGCATTTTTAAGAAAATTAACCACTATGCAGAATAATATTTTGAATAATTGGTAAAAAATACTAATTTATTTGGTAAAAATAATTCTGATTTAATCAGAAAAACTCAGTTTGATGTTGGTCCAAACTCTTTTCTAACGAACGTTTGAAATTTTGTTGCTTGTATTTGATGGGATTGGAATAATAATTACAAGGTGAAAACGAATCAATCCCGGCAATTTCTCCTGAATTATTGTCTGATTGTGATAAATTCCAAAAAGTCGCCAATATTTCTTTAGAAATACACATTATATATTTGAATAACATAATTTATTGAAGTGACACTGCTATGATGGCGGGAACTCGTCTTTGGTATCGGATAACTCATGATAAAGCCCAAATCTCAAATTATTTATGATGGGAAATCGATCTGTATGATCCAAACCCTATGTGTCACCAATGACAAATGAGCCGTGCATTCTGTGGCAAAAAATTTCATAACTCGAGATATGTGGTTAGAGGTCTATTTGTGATACTCTGTGATAAGTCCCTGAAGAACGGAGAAATATATTCGGTTTGAAGGGATAAATATTTTTTGACTAGATAGAAAAAATATTGGACCTAAAGACAGCTCTCAGGAATAATAAAACATGCGTAAAGCCGTAAACAGGAAACTACTGGCGGGGGTTTACGACCACATTGCCAGCCATTATGACTGTCAGCATGGGTTCTTTACCGCAGGATCAGACCAGCGCGGCAGCAGAATGTTGGTTGAAAAAACGGTTTCCCCCTATGGCCATTTATGGTCTTTGTTATAGAAAAACCGGTGACCAGATACGGCGTCTTATCTTTTCAGGGTACTAGACGGGGATTCACCATAGACTTTTTTGTAGGATACGGAAAAACGGCCAAGCTGACTGAATCCCCATTTAATGGCAATGTCAGTAACGCTTCTGCCCGGTCCGCTGCTGAGCAGCTCTTCCCGGACTTTTTCAAGACGCAGCTGAAGCACATATTTCATGGGGGTTGTGCCCCGGAAACTACGAAACCCTTCAAATATGGACCTTTGGCTGACACCGGTAATTTCCACCAGATCATCAATGGACATGGCGTCTTTCAGATGTTCGTGGATATAGTCTTCCGCCAGTTTGACATGTTTCGGAGCCGCCTGAAGCTCCTGAGCCAGCAGCGCATCCATATAATTATGCCTGAAGGAATACAGCAGATTAGTCAGCAGATGCCGTTCCATATCTTCCAGAATATGGCGGGATCGCCACGGGTTCATCCCCTGGTCAAGGTCGCTGACCAGATGTTTGATCTGTTGCCACCAGTCATTAGCAGGTCTGTTATCGGCAGCGATACACTGGTCAAACAGGATAGGCTTGTCAATGGGTCGCATCAACAGTCGTGACAGACGCATTTCCATGGCCTCTGCCCTGACCTGTACCATGAGTTTCTTACAATCCCGGTTCCAGATCATTTTGGTATAATCGGTGGGGTTAATGGCTGATGACATGCCAACCGTTGTGGTGAATTCCTTATCTCCTGTTGTGATCTCGGCGGCCCCCTTAACCGGAAGCTGGAATAGAAAAAACCTGTCCAGAAAGCCCGGCTCCACACTTACGTCCGACCCATACTGCATATAATTGACCGATACAGATGACAGGGATGCCCGGTTGTGGCACGCATCCAGCGGCCCCGAATGTTCAGGTTTCAGGGTGTGGTCACAGTAGACCTTGCTGACGATCTCCCTTGCCTCATCTGCGTCACTGGTATGAAACAGACTATATTTTTCTAGCGGCTTGCTCATATTATGCTCACAATCAACAGGAAAAGACTGTAGCATATATTTTCCCCTTTCGCGAATCTGAAGACTATTGATGATCTTTACTTTCTATTTAACTTGTTCAGGTGAAAAACCAAATCCCACTTGTCGCCACATATCCCGGTAATCATAATCGGTTCTGAGCGACAGATTAAGACGATTGTAGGAAGCAAAGTCGCTAACCAGATTAACCAGCTGGACTATTCCCTTATCGGAGAGGTTAATTTCTCTCAAGCCTTTAATCTCACTGTCTGTTATGTCGTGCATTTCTTTATTAACGCGGAGGGCAAAATTGACAATAGTTTTTAATCGCTCATCAAGAATAATCCCGACACCATTTTCCAGAAAGCTTTTAGTATAATCTTCATCGGTTTTCATGCCGTAATTCAATATGGTACAAAAAGCTGCGGTACAGTAAGAACAGCTATTTGCCTTGGATACGGCAATGCCCACATGCTGTATTTCATTCAAGGATAATTCGCCAAGCTGCCATAACACTTTTGTAGCGGCTAATTTAGCTTTGAAAAATTCGGGAAAATTCATTTCTATGAAGAAATGATTGGGTACTGCCCCTTCCATTTCTGTGACCCAATCACATATTCCCTGAATTTCTTCGTCGTCACTTTCTCTGGGATCAATCAGTTCAACGCGCGCCATTACTTTACTTTGCCAGCTTAAAAATTAAAGCGCGCAGTCACATACCACTCGCGACCTCTATCGAATAGTCCCTCATAAACCTGAAAGGCATCACCGAGAATACCGGTATGGAGAAATTTTTCATCGGTCAGGTTCTTCACACCCGCGATCAGCGCCAAAGTTTCTTCGGTATTTTCCCATGTCAGGCTGGCATTAACAAGATTATAGCCATCTTGGTGGATCTCCGGGGTGTTAAAGGCATCATTGTCAAATTCTGAACGGTAGGCCCAATCTATGCGTGGGATCAAGGTGCCATTATTGCCAAGCGCAATTTCCTTGGATATGGCTGCGCTCAGCGTCCATTTGGACACCCGGTCCAGATTGTTACCTATATCAACCAGAGTTTCGGTAAAATCAAGTTCATCATATCCGGCATCAATGTGACCAATTGCGGCCTCAACAAACCAGCCATCTGCGGGTGTGGCCTGCATTTCCAGTTCAAAACCCTTGATGGTAGCCGCCCCGGCATTTTTGGTAATGGGGGCCACACTGGTGAAGACCTGTACCTGCAAGTCAGTATAGTCGGTATAATAGGCTGCTCCATTCAGGCGCACCCTGCCATCCATACCGGAAAATTTAAAGCCAAGTTCGTAAACCTGAACAAATTCAGGCAGGAAAGTGGGGATCAAATCAATATCAGGAGTTCCCGGAGGTGCGGTAAAAGGTGGTACCACGGGGGGAAATACCCGCTGAGAGAAGCCACCTGATTTAAAGCCTTCTGAATAGCTGGCATAGACCATCAGGTCTTCATTGACATCAAATGATAAATTCACGTAAGGGTCAAAATTATCATAGGTCAGTTCTTTTTCAAGGAAGGGTAATATTCTAGTGCCAGCGGCCAGGAAAGGGGCTTCCACATCGGATAGCCCTGTTCCCACAGCCAGAGCAAAAAAGTTCTCATGAATGATCTGATCGGGTAAGAATTTTTTGGTTTCATCGGTATAGCGCACACCGGCAGTGAGATGGAACCGGTCAGTGACATCATAGGTTCCTTGGGCAAACAGGGCGGCACTCTTATTATCATAGTCGCCGCCGCTGCGGAAGCGGGTAATGGTAAAGACCAGTTCAT
>JAJFIP010000018.1 GCA_021774875.1 Emcibacter sp. | reverse complement strand
GCTGAGATCATGCTGTTTGATCTGGCCTAAACCGAATTTCAAGGTTGGCCAAAGGCATCCGAAAAAGTGTGCCTCTAGTATTAAGGTTGTTCTAATACGAAGTTTGCATTTGTATACTGCGCATATTATAATTTATGATGAAGAGGCTTTTATGAGTCCCCAGTAAAGCTGTTCGCTTTCGCAGCACCACACCACCAAATTCGAGAAAAATGATGGTAGAACAACCTCAAAAGAAACAAAGACGAATGGTCTGGTTCCGGTTGACCTGTAGATTAGTCTTTTTGGTGATTCTCATTTTGCTTGTGCACGCAGTCCAAAATGGTCGAGCGATTCTAAATCTGAAATCACTCAATGAAGTCGACTTCTATACTGAATCTGGATTTCTGCTGGGATCTTTACCAGTGAGTTGGCAGAGCTGGCTTTATAATACGCTTGGCAAAGATCGACTCATGCCATTTGAAACGGCTACGCAGTTCGACTGTAGCACCAAGACGGATCTAAACGATACAGAACTCGCGCTCCTCTGTGAATTCAAGAATCTGAAAAGCCTTTATCTTAACAGCAATGAAATCACTAATGCGGGGTTAAGTCACATTAAAATGCTTGTCAAATTAGAAAAACTTCATCTCAAGAATTCACAAGTCACTGACGCGGGATTAATCCACCTGAATGGGCTCACCAACCTGTTTGAGCTTGATCTCTCAGGTACTCAGGTCAGTGATGCCGGATTAGTCCATCTGAAAGAGCTTAGGAAACTGTATTGGTTTAATTTAGACAAAACTCAAGTACAAGATGCAGGACTGATTCACCTGAAAGAATTCTTGAACCTCAAAGTGCTAGTTCTGAGAGACACACAGATAAGTGATTCTGGATTAATCCATCTGAAAAGAATTCCAAAACTCGAAGGGATAGACCTCTCCGGTACACAGATTAGCGATGCCGGATTGATCCATCTGAAAGGACTCAAAAAATTGAAATTTCTTGCCCTGCATAACACACAAGTGACAGCGGCAGGAGTTGCCCAGCTTCAAGCTTCGAATCCTGGTTGTCAAATTCGATATACTAGGGCAGTCGAATAATTTTGAGCGGAATCTTGATTACATGTGCAGAATCAAAAAGATTGAGAAATTTCCCTTTTAAGGTAAAACCTCGCAAGTGGCACTGACGATGCGCCACACGCCGCGTTGGTCTAAACCGGTTCCATCACAGGCTTCGTAAAACATGCGAAAGCGGGGAGACCCATTTGCTTCCTGAGGCAATTGAATCAAACACATTTCCGAACATTTTACTGCATCCCAACCTGTGTTGTCTGGCGAGAGGACCGGTTCAGGATCTTTCTCCCAGGTCAGGCCGTCGTTTGAAACCGCGCGCAGAATGTGAGCTCGGTTTGGTGCGCTGTATCCCGCGTAGTACATCACATAACCCTCATCAGCAATGTAAAGAATTTCTGACGCGAACGCTGAGTGAGAGTCATAGATTCCATCCTGCGCAATTCGTAGCCCTGACTCCAAGTGGAACGTGAGGCCGTCATCTTCCGAAAGCGCACTGACAATTCCACGGCCGATGTCCAGACAATACAAGCGGCATCGTCCATCACCTAAAAACAGAATCCGTGGAGAGGAATAGCGATGATCGCTGGAGCCCAGTCGTACTCCCGGTTCCGGAGTCCATTCCAACCCACCGTTTGAGGATATGGCGCTGCGAATCGTACTTGCCACCGACTGCGGGCCAGGGCAACATTCGTAGTACATTCTCAATTGACCGGCATGCTCCGTAGGAACGACTTCAGAGGAAGCCACACGAAATTCACCTGCACCGCCAACCTGAGGAGAAAGTCGCACTCCGGATTCAGGAGTCCAGGTAACGCCATCTATAGAAACGGCGCTTAAGATGCGCGCTGTTGAATTGTCGTAGTCATTGGCTCCGGCGGGAAATTCAGTTCGTGGCAAGATCTGTGTATAATACATCCGGTATCCACCACTGGGTAACCTGATGACGCGCGGACTGACCACGCCACAGACACCACTTTGTACTGAAGTCGTTTGCAAAGCATGATTCGTCAACTCTCCGGCTTGCCATTGGGTTTCAGGAAGCGGATCGAGTTCATCATCCGGTGGTGCATCGATCGCTACCCCCATGTCTTTCATCCAAGCTATGCCGGGGTCTATCGCCACGGTGTGAACTTGTGGCGAAGCAATCTGCGACTGAGTCAGATCAATCAAATTTTCAAACCTTCTGCCTGATGTTGTTCCTGTGCCATTGCCATGTATCTCGCATAAGCAACTTCATCACGCTGACAGGAAGCTCCTTTGAAGACCATTGCAAAAGAGCGGCGATGGCGCGTGGCAGACATATTTGCATCGGCACGATGGATCGTCATCCCGTGATGCGCAATCGCATCTCCCGGCTGGAGACGCATGACCGCTTCGTTTGAGAAGTCATCAGGAGAGTAGTCAACGATTCCCTGTGAAAATCCCAAGATCTTCGACTTGGCATGTTTACGATAGCCATGCAGAT
>JAJFIP010000170.1 GCA_021774875.1 Emcibacter sp. | reverse complement strand
CAGGGGAAGATATTCTGTTGTCTGCGCGGATTGTGTCGGTGGCTAATGATTTTGTCGGCATGGCCAGCGCCCGCGCTCACCGGTCGGGTATGGATATGGAAAAGGCTATATTATTACTATTGAATGATGCGGAGCGGATTTATGACAGAAAACCCGTGGCCGCATTGATGAATTATCTTGATAATAAAGACGGTCTGGAACTGTGGAAAGATTTTGGTGTACCACTGATGGCAGCCCCCGATGAAACTAATTAGTTCTAAGCACTGCTTTTTTCTTCAATCATTTTTTGTAACCGGACGATGATTTCATTACCTTCATCACCGCCACTACCTTCAATCTCCTGATAAATAACTACATCCATCGCCGCGACATGGGCAACTATGACATCCGTATGGACATCAGTTATTTTATCCATATAACGAACATATTCGCAAAGCGAAGACGCAATGTCCGTCATCAGGTAATAACCGAAACTGCCGCCCAGTCCTTTGATATTATGGGCCAGATCAAATATTTCTGCTACCACACTGTCGGGTATCTTTAGATCATCGCGTTCCAGCAGATGAAGATGGGAATGTAATTTTTTAAGCTGGGTTCTGGTCCAATGCAGATAGGTGTCTTTTAATTTATCAATTCCCTGTCGGCTATCTTTTTCAAGACGGTCATCGGAATTGGGATCAGTAATGGTATTCATAGACAGTACCTGAAATTGAATGCATCAATATCAGCGCGAGTGCCAATCATTGATATAATATTAATTTTAATTAATTGAAATGAATAAATCCTTAACATTTGAGCCAGTCCATATATTTATAATTTAAATATATTAGCAAAAGGTAAACCAAGGAAAATTGATAAAAAAAAGCCTTGCCAATTATGGCAAGGCTTAGTGTTAAGTACTTATCAGGGCTAAAGTACTCAGGGTATTTCCACTAAAAGGATATTTACAGATGAGGTCCGAAAACTTCCAATAATATTGGGGTTTCAGTCTTCCTGGTCTTTCATGATTTCTGTGCGGCGCTGGATCATTCCATTCGCGATATAGACACATAAACCACCGACGAGAACAGTTACGATCATAAATATACCTGGAAGAAGCAAATGTGGCCCTGCCAGCAATATGGACATCAGTAACAACAGAGAGACGATGCCACATCCTATAAACGTAATTGTATTCGCCATTTTTTATCCTTTTCAATTACCAGAGTACTATAACAGCCCAAAGAAACTGTTCTCATTGATATAAGTCAATTTGATAAATGTTTCAATAACTATCTGGGGTTAGGCAGGATCAGCATTTTACAGGTCTTCCCGGTAAAAAATATGGCTGCCAACCTGAATTGTCGGTTGCAGGGATTTGGCCCATCCGGGACTGACATATTTGGCATGATAATGGGTGGATCGCGCCGTGACATCACTTGAGGCGTTCTTCAATGTACCTCCAGCAACTCGCTGTGCCACATTCCATGCAGATTTTTCATGAGGGTTATCTGAGCGGCCATCACAGGCAAAGGAGAACTGGCACGCGTGTCTGTGTTTTTCATTCTGGAATACAACTTCGCAGATGCTATTGGGATAACGCCGATCCTTAACCCGGTTCAGGATAACATAGGCCACAGCAACCTGACCTTCAAAAGGCTCACTTCTGGCTTCAAAATATATCGCCTGGGCAAGGCATCTGAAAGCTTTTTCAGATATATCCTCTGGCAGTTGGGTCAGCAGCATACCCATGTCAGCATCATTAATGCTCCACGGGCTGTTTATCAGTTGGCTGGCATCCAGACGGCTGTCAGATTGGATAGAGGCTTCAACTTCTGTTTGTGGCAGAAGGTATAAACCAGTTAGTACTACACATAGTACAACACTTAATACTTTTATAACGAGCTTATAATCTTTCATAAGTCACGCTCCTGTTTACCGGCACATAGGCTCCGGATGGTGTAATTCTGCTGAAATCTGATTCAACAGAAATGTCTCGATAGACGGTTATCTATCGAAATCCTCTTGCAACTTGGCTTTTTCAGCACTTATTATTGAGAATCAGCGGGGCATCCATCACCCAGTACCCGCCACCAGAAATTTTTTCTGGATTTTCTGCAACTATAAATCATGCGATTTATCTCGGGCGATTTAATTGTTGCAGCGCAGCATTCTCTGCGAATCGAAGCGATTTATATCAAAGTTTATCTTTTTGTCAACTATTTGTCAATTTTCAGGCAGTTTCCGGGATGATAAAAAAGCCCGTGCAATCGCTTTCTGTTCAGGGTATTATTTTGTTTATGAGGAAAAAACCTATTAAACTCAATCCCCTACAGAAACGCACCCTGGCGTTGTTTCAAGTTCTGGCCAGTAATCCCGAAAGTTCAAGTCTGAATAGTGAAACCGGAGAAGTGACCATCTCTTATCTGCCGCAGCCTCACGGGGATCACGTTCATATTGGCGGTTTTGTGGTATCGGGTCAGGAGGCCAGTGGCTTTGCCAATGAAGCAGTATGGCAGGCTTTGGACCGCAAGGGGCTGATTACATCCAATTTTCCCATAGCAGCAACAATAACCGGACCGGGATTGGCATTTGATACGGGGTTGAGGGACCAATTTGAACATTCAGATCATTAGGAGAAAGAAAATGAAGATTAGCAAAGCAATTGCTGTGCTCTGCATGGCAGCCATAATGACAGGGGGTGTCATCGTAAAAACAATGGCCCACTCCCATGAAAAATCACTGGACGATGTGATCGCAGGTGATCATCGTTCTGATAAAAACAAGGCGCGGGATAAATATCGCCACCCTAAAGAGACCCTGGAATTTTTTGGCCTTAAAGCCAATATGACTATCGTTGAAATCTGGCCCGGTGGCGGCGGCTGGTATCAGGAAATACTGGCCCCTTACATGAATGCCAGCGGCACCTACTATAGTGCCGGATATGACCTGTCTTCTACCAAAGAATATACGGTAAAGACCAACAAGAAGGTCGCGGCAAGACTGGCAAGCGATGCGGCTCTTTATGGTAAAGCCATCGTCACCGAACTTGTGCCGCCAGAGAAAGTTACTATTTCCCCGGCGGGGTCAGTTGATATGGTGCTGTCTTTCCGTAATTTCCATAACTGGCAAATGGGTGGATACGAGCGCGACGTGCTCAAGGCGGTATATGCGGCCCTGAAGCCGGGCGGTATTTTTGGCATTACCGACCACAGAAGCGATGATCCAAAAGAAAAAGACGGCTATATCAAGCCATCCTATCTGTTGGAAGTGGCGACCGAAGCCGGTTTTGTCCTGGTAGCAGAAAGCGAGATCAACGCCAATCCCAAGGACAGCCATCATCATGTGAAGGGCGTATGGACATTACCGCCCCGCCTTGCCGGTGATAAGGAAAAACATGATGAGATGAAGGCCATCGGCGAAAGCGACCGCCTGACCTATAAGTTCATGAAGCCAGTGAAGTAGAGTTTAGGGATTTAAAAGGGGATCATGATTGCTTGAAAAAAATCACGTGACTTTGATTCCCTTGTTCCGAATTAAGGAAGGCTAAATTTGAAGATAAAATTGTTTGTTCATTGGAAGGGTTTTCTCACAATTTTAACAATATGCAGTATAGTTTCTGCATGTGCTAGTTCATCTTCTATACTAAGTGTTGACGAAGTGCTGGATTCAGCAGGGATGAAAACGAGTGAATATATATCAGTGCTTGGGTTTTTGGTGTATGAATTTGAAAATCATAATATATTTATTAGCAAGATGGCTTCAGATGGTTCTAAACTTGAAGAATTGTGTTTATCACTTGGTTCTACGGAAAAAAATCAGGTAGAACTAAAAAAACTTAATCGTCAATATGTTGTGATATCAGGAATTTTTGATAATAATTTCTGTCCATCAGATCATTTCTGTCCATATTCTTGTAGCAAAGTTGCAGTCAATGTTGAATCGGTTATTCCTATTGAGATTAAGAATACTGTTAGCAAGTAAGTGGCCAAGGGGGTCAGACGGTGCCGAGCAAGTTGAAATCATTGATTATCATTAGGAAAGGTAATTGAAATGACCCGTATTAAAACTCATCCCGGCGAAGTGTTGAAACAGGAATTTCTGATCCCCTTCAATATGTCTGCCCGAAAGCTTGCACGTGCCATTGATATTCCGGCTAATCGGCTGACTGAGATTATCCGGGGCAAGCGCGGCATCACATCAGATACCGCCCTTCGTCTGGCTCAGGCCTTTGGAACCTCCGCTGAATTTTGGATGAATCTTCAGGTTGGCCATGATTTGTCGGTTACGGCGCGAGCAGAAAAAAGCCAGCTGAAAAAGATAAAAGTGATTGCGGCATAAAATCAATATTATTGCAAAAGGACTGATAATGCCTTTTCCGGAACCTGAAATCATTACCACCAACGGCATTCAGATGGCGGTTTATGAGGCGCGGCCAGCAACGACGGCAAGGGCCGCCGATGTGCCGCCCATCTTGTTTTTACACGGGTTTCCCGAATTGGCCTTTTCATGGCGGCATCAGTTTCCGGCCCTGAGTGAAGCCGGATTCCATGTTTTGGCCCCTGACCAGCGCGGCTACGGCAAAAGCGAAAGCCCCGTAGGTATTGCCGCCTATCACATGACGGAACTGGTGGCAGATCTCATGGGGTTGCTGGATGCCAGGGGGATCGAAAAGGCTATTTTTTGTGGTCATGACTGGGGCTCGCTGGTGTTATGGTCATTGCCCTTTTATGCGCAGGAGCGTCTGGCCGGGCTTATATCGCTTAATGTGCCGTTTCTGGCGCGGCGCTCAGTTGATCCTGTCAGTATGATGAACGCCAGATTTGGTGAAAATAATTACATCAATTTTTTTCAAACCCCTGAAATCCCCGAACAGTTACTTGAGGCAGATATCGAAAAAACCTTTCGCTTTTTTATGCGCAGGCGCAAAGACAGGAATGGTCCTGAGCAACGGGACACACTGGCAGGCTCAAGTAACAATAATTTTATGGATATGTTATCTGTGGATGAAGCCAACTTGCCGGGCAAAGGTCTGCTGAATGCAGATGAACTAAAATATTACGCTGAGCATTTTGCTGTGAATGGATTTAACGGCCCCCTGAACTGGTACCGGAACTTTGTCCCAAACTGGCAACATATGGAACAGTTTCAGCAACGGGACGCTGAGCCACCGTTAATCACCCTGCCCGTGCTGATGATACTGGCGGAAAATGATCCGGTTCTGCCACCCGCATTGGCCGCAGGCATGGAACAATTCTGTCCTGATATGACGACGCATCTCGTTAAAAACTGTGGTCACTGGACTCAGCAGGAAAAACCTGCAGAGGTCAACCAAGTGATCATAAACTGGTTGGGGAAAAACTTTTAATAGCTGGTCCAAAATGACCGGAACAGGAATAAATTTATGAGCTTAAAGTATAAAAATTTTGATGAAACGGAGCTTGCCAAGTTCAAGAAGTTTCAGAGACAGTCCTATGATACCCTGGAGGAAGTTGCTGGCGGTTTGCAGGTGGGTATGACCGAGATCGAGGTCGCACGCCTGATCAGGAAGCGATTTCACGAGCAGGATGTGCATACATATTTTCATGTGCCCGTGGTTATGTTTGGGGAACGGACCTCATACCCCGGAAATTTTGGCAAGTTTGAGGCCTTGTCAACGGATCAGAAACTTCAAGATGGTATGGCGATCATTCTTGATGCGGCTCCCATATATGAAGGCTATATTGTTGACACCTCGCTCTCAACCACCTTTGGCGATAATGCCACCCACAAAATACTGCATCCTGAACTGAAGGCTTTTCGACAAGAGTTGCTCGAACAGGTAAAATTACGCCGTGACTTTAAAGACATAGAAATTCATGCCAATGCTATGATAGAAAAGCTGGGTTTTGAGAATTGTCACCGCAAGCATATTGGTGAAGTTCTGGGCCATCGTATCTATAAGGTCAAAGACAGAATATGGAACCGGTGGACCATCAAGCAAATCAGTGTGCGTCATTTGCTGTGGCTGGCGTGGAAATCACTTGCAGCCCATAAAGGTTGGCAGGACGACTCGCCCAACTGGAATCACCGCCGCACTTCTGCCCATAAACCATCACTGGGGTTATGGGCGGTTGAGCCTCATTTTGCCATTGAGGGGGTAGGGGTGAAATTTGAGGAAATTATGGTCATTACCGATAATGATGCCTATTGGCTAGATGATGACCTGCCGCATACCCGTGCGTGGCAGACGTAAAAGGATTTCAACTCTGATTATTTGTCACGGCGACGGGCTGGTGTTTTGTTGGAAATCTTTCAGTCGATCAGATTGATAATGATCTGATTGAGGGCCTGTCTGTTGCGTTCAATCTGTTCGGTACTGAGTCCCCTTGTTGCGCTTTTTACCACATCCTGCACGACAGGTAAAATTTTTGCCTTCATATCCCAACCGGATGGGGTTACCGATATTCGCTGCTCCCGGCGGTTTTTAACATTTTCTATGTGGCTGACCCAGCCTTCTTTGAGCAATAAAGTGAAAGCGATCCGGGGATTTGTAAAATTACTGCTCACCAAACCCCTGAATCTGGCTCTGTACGAGAGTGACGGGAAATACCCTCTGGTGAAAAACCCACAATTTGTGCTTGACTATCTACCCTGGCACAATTCACATGCCAACCAGCATTAATCCTGTTGCGAAGCAGCCAATGGGGTCAGTGTCAGTGAATGATATTGACCCCCCTAATGCTGCTCATCGCCTTTAATGCCGAGCGACCACATGAAGCCGACTACGGCACCTTTGAGTACGGGCAACAGGCACAATGACAGGACCATAGCCAGAGTGGGCCAGAAAATCATCTGAAAGAACAGGGGAGGATGATAATTAATCTCCACAAGAAGCAGAGCCGGAACCACCAGATGTCCAACAAATAAAATGGTAAGATACGGCGGAAAATCATCGGCGCTTATTTCCCCGATCGGGGCGGCACAATGGGGACATTGATTTTCAAGTCTCAGGTATCCCGCAAAGATTTTTCCCTGCTCACAGCTTGGACATTTCCTTTTAAATCCTGCTTTGATAGACCTTAGTTTGCCGTAGCGGGGGAGTTTTATCATAATCTATTTTCTCAAGCGTGTTATCAGGCTGGATGTGTCAAAACGTCCGCCGCCATTGTTCTGAATTTCTTCATAATATTCATTGACCAATTTGGCTACAGGAACATCGGCCCCGTTTATATGTGCTTCTTCAAGAACAATTTCAAGGTCTTTGCGCATCCAGTCGACGGCAAAGCCAAAATCAAACTTGCCCTCAATCATAGTCTGATAACGGTTCTCCATTTGCCAGCTTTGCGCGGCACCCTTTGAGATTACATCGATCACATCACAGGCATCAAGCCCGGCCGCCTCGGCAAAATTTATTCCCTCGGACAAGGCCTGCACCAGACCGGCTATACAGATCTGATTAACCATTTTGGTAAGTTGACCACTGCCCGCCGGTCCCAACAATTTGGTCTTTTGCGCATAACATTGCAAGATGGGGTCGACTTGTGTGAATATTTCCTGCTGACCACCAACCATGATGGTCAGACGGCCATTCTCCGCACCAGCCTGTCCACCTGATACCGGAGCATCAAGGAAAGCCAGCCCCTGAGGACAGGTCATTTGGTCAAGTTCACGGGCAAGGGTTGCCGAAGCGGTGGTGTGATCAACAAATATGGCCCCGTCTTTCATACCGGCAAAGGCACCATTTTTGCCAAGGACAATTTCCCTGACATCATCATCATTGCCAACACAGGCAAAAACAATGTCAGCACCTTCGGCGGCTTGCGCGGGGCTTTCGGCAGATCTGCCGCCATATTCTGTTACCCAGTCCGCGGCTTTCGCAGCGGTACGGTTATACACGCAAACCTTATATCCGGCTCTTTGCAAATGGCCTGCCATGGGATAGCCCATAACCCCGAGACCCAAAAAGGCGAGTTTTTCATTAGCCATAAATCATGCCCTTAATAATGTGGTGGTTTTTCGCTGGAAATAGTAGCGTCTTCTGAGGGGTTTTCCAGATTTTTCAATCGCTCAGTGGCATGGGAAAGATGTTTTTTAAGTTGGTCGATCTCTTTCCACTGCTGGCTGACCATATCACTCAAATCCTGAATCTGCTGATCCTGATGAGTGATAGTTTGTTCAATGTCAGACAGGCGTTTTGAATCTGCTGCGGAATGTGTGGTCATGGCGCCTATCCTAACGTGGCAATCTGGAATTGCCCATCAGATATTTATCTACGGCTTGGGCGGCCTGTCTGCCTTCGCGTATGGCCCATACCACCAGAGACTGTCCCCGGCGCATATCGCCGGCGGTGAATATTTTTGATGTAGATGTCATATAGTCATCTGTATCTGCCAAAACATTACCGCGTTCATCAAGGGCAACATCAAGTTGTTCCAGCAGGCCCTGCTTGACCGGATTGGTAAAGCCCATAGCCAGAAGAACCAGATCCGCATCAAGTTCGAATTCACTATCGTCAATTTTGCGGAATTTTTTATCAACTTTATGACAACGCAATGCGGCAAGTTTGCCATCAACGCCCGCGACAAATTCTGCGGTGGCAATGCTCCATTCTCTGTCGGCCCCCTCCTCCTGAGAGGTTGAGGTTCGTAGCTTCATGGGCCACCCCGGCCAGGTCAGATTTTTATTTTCATTGATGGGTGGTTTTGGCATGATCTCGATCTGGGTTACCGATACCGCCCCCTGACGGAAAGACGTTCCCACACAGTCAGAGCCAGTATCTCCGCCGCCAATGACAATCACTTTTTTACCCGTTGCCAGGACATCCTTTTTGTTGGGCAGGGGTTCTCCGGCATTGCGCTGGTTCTGCTGGATCAGAAAATCCATAGCGAAATGCACCCCTTCCAGTTCCCGCCCCGGGATGGGCAGGTCGCGCGGTTGTTCGGCCCCCCCGGCTAGCACGATAGCATCATAATGTTCAGCCAGTCTCTGGGCTGGAATATCCTTGCCAACTTCCATGCTGGTCCAGAAAGTAACACCTTCCTGTTCCATTTGCTGTATGCGACGATCAATCAGAAGTTTTGACATTTTAAAGTCTGGAATACCGTAGCGTAGCAAGCCCCCTGCCCGGCGGCCTTTTTCATATACCGCCACATCATGTCCAGCCCGGGCCAGTTGCTGGGCACAAGCGAGACCAGCCGGACCAGACCCGATCACGGCAATTTTTTTACCGGTTTTTACTGAGGCTATCAATGGCTTGACCCAACCTTCTTCCCAGCCCTTGTCAACGACAGCACATTCGATGGTCTTGATAGTTACCGGCTGATCATCAAGGTTTAACGTGCAGGCCGCCTCGCAGGGTGCGGGACAGATACGCCCGGTAAATTCCGGAAAATTATTGGTTGAATGCAGGACAGTCAGGGCAGACTGCCAATCTTCTTTCCACACCAGATCATTCCAGTCCGGGATCATATTATTGACCGGGCATCCGGTGTGACAGAAAGGTATGCCACAGTCCATGCAACGGCCCCCCTGCTGCGATACCATATTATCTCGCAGAGGATTGGTAAATTCATCATAGTGCCGCACCCGGTCACCCGCAGGGGCATAGGTCCGTTCCTGACGGGTAAATTCCATAAATCCAGTAGGTTTTCCCATTTCAGCTCTCTCTTTAATTCAATGTTTGACCGGTATAGGCGGACAGAACCGTCTGGGTCGGCGCCATTTCCTGCAACGCGCGGCGATATTCCACCGGCATCACCTTGACAAATTTAGGCAGATAGACGTCCTGATTATCCAGTATTGTCTGGGCGCGGGCACTTCCCGTGTAACGCACATGATTTTCCAAAAGCATTACCAGACGTTCCACATCATTGCCGGACATATTGTTACGCAATACATCAACCCGGCCATGACTTTCAAGGTCACCGGACTGATGTTTGCGGGCCATGGCATCTTCTTCGGGCATTGGCTCAAGCTCGACCATGGCCAGATTGCACCGCTTGTCAAAATCTCCGGCTTCATCAAGAACGTAAGCAATGCCGCCGCTCATGCCAGCCGCAAAATTCCGCCCGGTTTTGCCGATTACCACAATACAGCCCCCGGTCATATATTCACAGCCATGATCGCCGACCCCCTCGACCACCGCAATGGCACCAGAGTTGCGAACCGCGAAACGTTCTCCGGCCACACCCCGGAAATAACACTCCCCGCTGATGGCACCATAAAGAACCGTATTGCCGACAATGATACTATTTTCCGGTTCGATCTTGCTCTTCTTTGGCGGATAGATAACCAGCCGCCCTCCGCTCAGACCCTTGCCCACATAATCATTGCCTTCGCCGGACAGTTCAAGTGTCACGCCTCTGGCGACAAAGGCACCAAAGCTCTGCCCTGCCGTGCCGGAAAGCTTTACATGGATTGTATCATCGGGCAGGCCGACATGGCCATATTTTTCCGCAACACGACCCGACAGTAACGCCCCACAGGAACGGTCCGTATTATGGATTTTTTCTTTAAGCGATATGGGTTTTCTTTTTTCAAGAGCCTCCTGTGCTTGATCAATGAGCTTCCGGTCAAGAATTTCATCCAGATCATGCTGCTGTTTTTTGCTGTTGAATATATCTGTTGCTTCGGCTGTGACGGGCATATGAAACAGGCGGCTAAAGTCCAGACCATCTGCTTTCCAATGCTGGATAGCATCATTTTTACTGAGCAGGTCGGACCTTCCAATAATTTCAGCCAGTGTAGCAATGCCCATTTCAGACATTATTTTCCGCACTTCTTCGGCAACATAGAAAAAGTAATTCACCACATGCTCCGGTTTGCCCTTGAATTTCCGGCGTAGCACCGGATCTTGAGTTGCAATGCCAACGGGGCAGGTGTTGAGGTGACATTTTCGCATCATGATGCAGCCGCTGGCAATCAGGGGTGCGGTGGCAAAGCCAAATTCATCGGCACCCAGAAGCGCACCAATGATAACATCCCGGCCCGTCTTCAGGCCGCCATCAACTTGCACCGAAATACGGTCACGTAATCCATTAAGCACCAAGGTCTGTTGGGTTTCTGCCAGACCCATTTCCCAAGGTGATCCAGCATTCTTGATGCTGGTCAGGGGGCTGGCACCTGTGCCGCCGTCATAGCCGGAAATAGTCAGATGATCGGCTTTGGCTTTGGACACACCGGCAGCAACCGTTCCGACTCCGATTTCTGATACCAGTTTGACACTGATCCGGGCGGCAGGATTGACATTCTTCAGATCAAAGATCAGCTGCGCCAGATCCTCGATGGAATAAATATCATGATGGGGCGGCGGTGAAATCAGACCCACCCCCGGTGTTGAATGGCGGACCTTGGCAATGACCGCGTCCACTTTGTGACCGGGTAATTGCCCGCCTTCACCGGGTTTGGCCCCCTGAGCCATCTTGATCTGAATTTCGTCTGAATTGACCAGATATTCCGTGGTCACACCAAAACGGCCACTGGCCACCTGCTTGATGGCACTGCGGCGCAGATCACCATTCCGGTCCGGGGTGAAGCGGTCCGGTTCCTCGCCGCCTTCGCCGGTGTTGGATTTGCCGCCAATGCGGTTCATGGCTATGGCGAGGGTGGTATGAGCTTCGCGGCTGATGGAGCCAAATGACATGGCC